>JAIMAT010000006.1 GCA_023511835.1 Bacillota bacterium
AACGCGCTCACGTCGCAGCGGCCGGCCGACCTGGGCGGTGGCGCCACCTTCCACGGGACGCTGGTGGAGGCGGCGCCGGCGGATGCGGCCGCGCCCGCCGGCGGCTCCTGACAGCGGGTCGGTTGGCTACGGCACCAGCACCGCCCGCCCCACGATCTTCCCGGCGTCCAGCTCCTCGAGCACCGCCTGCGCCTCGGCCAGAGGGAAGGTCTGGCTGCGGATGGTCACCTTCCCCTGGCGGTGCAGCTCCATCAGCTCCACCAGGTCGTTGTAGGTGCCCACCAGGTTGCCGACGATGTTCAGCTCGCGGTTGATCATCTCCAGCGTCGTCGGCGCCACCACGCCGCCGTAGCCGACGATGGAGTAGGTCCCGCCCTTGCGCAGCATCCGGAGCGCCTTCTCCGGCGTGCCGTGCTCGCCGACGAAGTCGAGGACTACGTCGGCCCCGGTGCCGTCCGTATACTCCAGCACGGCGGCCACGCCGCCGTCCTCGCCGGCCGGGACGCCGTGGTCGGCGCCGAGCTGGCGGGCCAGTTCCAGCCGCTCGGGCCGGGTGTCCACCGCCACCACGCGGGCGGTGGTCATGGCGCGCACCAGCTGGACGGCGAAGTGGCCGAGGCCGCCGACGCCGATCACCACCACCACGCTCCCGGGGTAGGCCAGCGGGGCGATCTTCTTCACCGCGTGGTAGGCGGTGATGCCGGCGTCGGCGAAGGGGGCGAGCGGCGCCGGGTCGGTGCCCGGGGCCAGCTTGACCACCGAGCGGGCGCTCGTCTTCAGGTACTCGGCGTAGCCGCCGTCGGTGCCGTCCAGACCGGGGAAGCGGGCGTCGAGGCAGTGCATGTCGTTGCCGGCCCGGCAGGCGAGGCAGAAGCCGCAGCTGTTGAGCGGGTGGAGAATGACGGGATCGCCCCTGCGGAGGCCCGTGACGGCCGGGCCCACTTCCTCGATCCAGCCGGCGTTCTCGTGGCCGATGGTGTAGGGAAGCTTCGGGTCGCCCAGCGCCTCGCGCCAGATCCCCTCGAGGATGTGCAGGTCGGTCCGGCAGACGCCGGCGCCGGCGATCTTGACGATCACGTCGAACGGCCCCTCGATCCTCGGTTCGGGGACGTCCACCAGGCGGACCGGCTCGTTGTAGCCGAAGATCCGTACGGCCTTCACCTCGACCGCCTCCCTCGCGAGCGTCGGACGGGTCGTGCACGCGCGCCCCGTGCCGCGAGATGGCTACTTCGCGGGGCGGGAAGGGGGGCCCTGCCCGGCAGGCCGTGGGGTCGGGGGCGCGGCCGACGCCTGTAACCCGGTCGTAACCGAAGGCGACAGGAGACGACGGACGGCGGGTGGAAAGCCCGCCTGCCATGAAGACAAGCCCGCCTCGCAGAAGGGCGCTCGCCGCCCTCCTGGACGGGCTGGTGCTGAGCGGGCTTCCCTTCCCGACCCGGGCCGCGGCAGCACCCGCGGCCAATCCCGCCGTCATCCAGCGCCAGATGGAGGCGGCCCAGAGCCGGCTCCGCGCCAGCCAGGCCAGAAGCAGCGAGACCCGCAGCCGGCTGGACGCGGCCCGCTCGCAGGCGGCCGCCGCCCGGGCCGAGTGGAAGCGTCTCGCCGCCGAGCTTCGCTCGTCCCGCCAGGAGGTGGCCGGACTCCGGCAGGAGCTGGCGCAAGCCCGGGCGCGCCTGCACCGGCTGGAGCAGGTGCTGGCCGCCAGCCGGGCGGATCTGGCCAGACGCCGACGGCTCCTGGGAGAGGAGCTCCGCCTCACCTACGAGAGCGGGCCGGTCTCGTGGCTGGACGTCCTCCTCGGCGCGCGCGACTTCTTCGACTTCGCCACGCGTCCGGACGCGCTGGCCCGCGTCGCCCGCGCCGACGTCGACCTCCCGCGCCAAGTGCAGGCGGAGAGTCGCCGCGCGGACGCCGAGGCGGCGGCAGGTGGCCCGGGTGGCGGCGCTGGCCTGGCAGGTGGCGTCGGCCGAGGCGAGGCTGGCCACCCGCGCCGCGCGTCAGCCGGTGGTCTACGCCAGTTACCGGCAGGCGGCGGACCGGCTGCAGGCCGCCTGCGACGAGCAGGTGAGGGAGAGCCAGGCCGTCCAGGCCGAACTGGCGCGCCTGGAGCGACGGTACGAGACGGCGTGCGCAGCCCAGCTGGCCGCCCTGCGCGTGGCCTCCTCGCGCGGCGCGGGCGCCTCCGCTGCGGGCGGTACGGGCGGCGGGGCCGTCAACCCGGCCACCGGCCTTTCCTGGCCGCTCGCCTCCTATGTGGTGACGCGCCCTTTCGGCGAGAACTACGACCCCATCCTCAAGCAGGTGCGGATGCACACCGGCATGGACCTGGCCGCCCCGGAGGGGACGCCGGTCCCCGCGGCGGGAGCGGGCGTCGTCTTCTTCACCGGCTGGATGAACGGCTAGGCAACACCGTCCTCCTCGTCCACGGCAACGCTCTCTCCACGCTCTCTGCCCACCTCTCGGCCGTCCTGGTCCGCCAGGGGGAGGCGGTCCAGGTGGGCCCGGTGATCGGCCGCGTGGGCGAGACCGGCCGGGCGACCGGCCCCCACCTCCACTTCGAGGTGCGGGTGGACGGCGTCCCGCAGGACCCGAGGAAGTACGTCGGCTGGCGCGGGGCGGCCGGCGCCGCGCGCCTCATCCGTTCCGGTGCAGGCGCCCCGTGCGGAGCGCGTACCGCTCGGCGGCGCGGAAGGCGGCGTAGCCGGCGGGGATGGTGATCAGGGCGAAGAGCAGGAGCGTGCCCAGCGCCGGCAGGAGCTCGCCCAGCCCCGCCCCGTGCAGGAGCGCCGCCCGCTCCGCGCGGAGCGTGTAGGTGGCCGGCGAGAGCCAGGAGAGCGGCTGCAGCCAGGCGGGCAGCGCCGACACCTCGTAGTAGACGCCCGAGACCAGGAGCAGCGCGCCCTGCACGATGTGCGTCGCCTGGGCGCCCCGCTCCGGCGACATCAGCGGCAGGATGGCCGCCACCAAGCCGATGCCGACGAAGCTGGCGCTGGCCACCAGCAGGACCACCAGCGCCGCCCCCAGGTCGGCGGCGCGGAGCGGCATGCGGAAGAAGAGCGCCACCACGGCCAGCACCAGCCCCGTGCGCAGCGTGGCGTAGAGCACCGCCCAGGCGGAGACGCCCAGCAGGTAGGTGAGGCGCCGGATCGGCGCCATGAAGGTGTACTCGATGGTCCCCTCCCAGCGCTCCCACTGGACCGAGTTGGCCACCTCGTTGAAGATGATGGACAGGAAGTTCCACAGGAGCGCCCCCACCAGGAGGTAGAGGACCATGGAGGGGCCGCCCCGCACGCCGATCAGGGCGATGGTCACCGCGTTGACCACGTTGTAGAAAAAGTCCACGGCCTCCCAGCTGAGGTAGCGGCGGATCAGATGCAGGTTCCGCTCCACCAGCCCCCAGCCGGCGATCAGCTCGTGCACCGCAGAAAGACCTCCTCCATGTCGGCGCTCTCGCTTCCCGCGAAGCGCAGCTTCAGCTCGGCCACCGTCCCCTCCGCCACCACGCGGCCGCCGTCCAGGATGGCGACGCGCCCGCAGAGCCGCTCCACCTCGTCCATGTCGTGGGTGGTCAGGAGGATGGTGGTGCCCGCTTCCTCGTGCACCTCCCGCAGGAAGTCCTGCACCTCGCGCTTGGAGCGCGGGTCGAGGCCCGTGGTCGGCTCGTCCAGCAGGAGCAGGTCGGGCGCCGTCAGGAGCGCCCGCGCCACCGCCACCTTCTGCTGCTGGCCGCGCGAGAGCGTCTCGACGCGCGCGTGCAGCTTCTGCGCGGGCAGTCCAAGCCGCTCCAGGACGGCGGCGCTCCGCTCGCGCGCCTCCCCCGGCGCCAGGCCGTAGAGGCGCGCCGCGTAGAGCAGGTTCTCCCAGGCGCTCAGCGTCTTGAAAAAGGAAGCCTCCACCGAGACCCTGTTGATCCGCCTGCGCACCGCGGCGGGCTCGCGCACCACGTCGTGCCCGAAGACCTCCAGCCGTCCCTCGTCCGGGAGGAGGAGCGTGGCCAGGAGGCGGATCAGCGTCGACTTCCCGGAGCCGTTGGCACCCAGCACCCCGTAGATGCTGCCGGTGGGGACCGCCAAGTCGACCCCGGAGAGCGCCTCCACGGCGCGCCTCCGGCGGCCCAGCCGGCCCAGCAGTCCGAGCCGGCCCGCCGGCCCGTCGGGCTCCTCCGGTTCGCGGAAACGCTTGACCACGCCTTGACAGCGGACGGCGAGCGCCCCCGCGGAGGCGGCCGGCCGGGCTGGAGCGCCGCCGCCGGGCGCGCGTAGAGAGGACGGCAGCATGACGTTCGCCTCCCCTGACGGTCGGACAACGATGGACTGACGAAAAACGGTCCCGCCCACCGGGCCGGGACCGCTCGACGCAGGCTCCTTGCGTACGCCCGGCGGCGCCTACCGGATCCGCCGCCAGGGCCGGCGCGGGCGGCCGACCGCCTCTCCCCGGCTGCGGCGGGAACGGAGCCGGAGGATGAAGATGGAGCCCGATCCGGGCCGTCGGCAGGGCACGGTGGCCACCCCCTTCCGGAAGGCTTCGCGGGCGGCGCGGCGAGCTCCGCTCGCGGGACGGACAGGCATTCCACAGGACGAAGCCGTGCGAAAGCAGGCGGATTATACCATGCGCTTCCCGGCGGCGGTCAAAGGGTGGCGGACCGGGAGCCGTGGCGTTCCGCGGCGTGCGACTCCTCGCCACGGCGGGACGGGTTGGACGCTTTCCTGTCAGGAGGCCACCTGTGCCCGTGAGAATAACGGTACAAACGGCTTGCAAACAACGAGAACCGTCGATCCGGCGTTGACCCGTCCGCGGCCAGCCCATATAATGCGCACCAACATCCCTGTCGTCGCCGGGAGAGACCATCTGGAGCCGGCGGATCCGGATCGGGGGGCGTCGGGTCCGGGCCCCAGGTGGGAGGGCGCGATCGCCTTCGCGCCCGAGAACCGGTTGGGGGCGGCCCTGCCGCCCGCGGTCCTGTCCGGCCGCCGGCCGATGTCGCGGCCTGCCGAGCGATCGGAGGCCTTCCCGGACGCGGGAAGGGGGCTGGCGAGGTGCCGGAGAGGGCCGAACATGACGCCTGCGCGCTGGTGCTCGTGGCGGGGCGGGGGGCGGAGCCCTCGCGCGGCCCGCTGGAGATGGCGCTGGCTGCCCTGGAGCGGATGGAGCACCGCGCCGGCTGGGTCGGCGACGGGGAGTGGCGCGAGGGCGACGGGGCGGGCGTGCTGGTCGACCTGCCGCGCGCGCTCTGGCAGCGGAGGCTGGCGGAGGCCGGCTGCGAGCCGGCCCTGGCGGAACGGCGGGAGTTCGCGGTGGCGCACTTCTTCCTGACCGGCGGGCGCGAGGCGGGCCGCGAGGGGGAGGCGCTTCGCGCGCGCGTCCGGGAGCGCTTGGCGGTGGAGGGCTTTCGGCTCCTGGCCGAGGTGCTGGACGAGGTGGAGACCTCGCTCCTGGGCCCGCGCGGGCGGGCCGAGGAGCCGCTCTTCTGGCAGGTGGGCGGGCTGCTTCCCGGGGGGGGCGGCGGCGAGTCCGAGGCCGAGGGATGGAGGCTGGCGCTCCGGCTCGAGCAGCTCTTTGCCGACGAGGGGCTGGAGGTGGTCTCTCTCAGCACCCGTTCCGCCGTCTACAAGGTGCGCGGCGGGCCGGAGACGCTCCGCGGGTACTACCGCGACCTGGGCGATCCCGCCTTCGCCACGCGCTCGGCGCTGGGGCACAGCCGGTACTCCACCAACACCAGCAGCACCTTCTCGCGCGTCCAGCCCTTCTGGTTCCTGGGGCACAACGGCGAGATCAACACCATCGCCCGCCTGCGCGAGGAAGCCCGCCTGGCCGACATCCCGCTCTCGCGCGACGGCTCCGACTCCCAGGACCTGGACCGGGTGCTGGCCGCCCTCGTCCGGCGGTACGGCTTCAGCCTCTGGGAGGCGGCCGAGCTTCTCCAGCCGCCGCTGCACAACGAGATCTTCACGCTGCCGGCCGAGCTCCAGGACCTCTACGCCTGGCACCGCCAGGCCTGGGGCCCCTACGCCCAGGGGCCGGCGGCGCTCCTGGCGCGGGACGGCGACCGGTTCCTGGCGGCGGTGGACGCCCTCGGACTGCGGCCCCTCTGGCGTCTGGAGACCGGCGACGCCCTCCTCTTCGCCTCCGAGCCGCGCGTCGTCCCCTTCGAGCAGCTGGTGGAGGAGCCCGTCGCCCTCGCCCCGGGCGAGAAGAACGGACTCCTGCTGACGCGGACGGGTGCCCGCTGGCTCGACTATCCGGCGCTCCGCCGCGTCGTCCTGGCCGAGCGCCGCCGCCGGGGCTTCCCCGCCGGCTTCCGCCGGGCCGCCCTGGAAGCGGGGCTGCGCCGGCGGGAGGCGGCCGCCCCGCTGCCCGGGGAGGGCGGCGAGCCGTCCTTGCCCGGCGCCGGCGGCAGTCGGGCGGCCGGCGACCTTCCCAACGACCGGCCGCTGGAGGGTGCGGGCGGCCTCCGCCTGCGCGACGCCTGGAGCCGCAGGCAGCCCGTCCTGGCGGCGCTGGGCTGGGAGCCGGAGGACGTGCGCCTGGCGCTGGCCGAGGCGGGCACCGGCGCCGAACCCATCGGCTCGCTGGGTTACGACGGACCCCTGGCCGCGCTCAGCCGCCAGCGCGTCAACCTGGCCGACTTCTTCCACGAGACGGTGGCGGTGGTGACCAATCCCGCCATCGATCGCGAGCGCGAGGTGGAGCACTTCTCGACGCGCACGCTCCTCGGGCGGCGGCCGCGGCTCGACCATCCGGCCGACCGCGAGGCGGTGGAGCTCCGCCTGCCCCTCCTTTTGGGGGGCGCCGCCGGAGGCCGGGGGCTCCTTCCTTGCGAGCGGGAGCGGGCGGTGGCCGAGGAGTTCGGCACCTGCCGCCTGGAGGAGCTGCTGGAGGAGTTCGGTCGCCGTGGCGAGCAGGTGACCGTCCTCGAGCCGCTCTTCGGCGTCGGCGAGGGCCCGCGGCGGGGGATGGAGCGCCTGGCCTCGGCGGCCGTGGAGGCCGTCCGCGGCGGGGCGGCCGTGCTGCTGCTGGACGACCGCCGCCTCTTCGCCCCGGGGGCGCTGCCGCTCGACGTCCACCTGGCGATGGCGGCCGTCGACCGGGCGCTCCGCCTGGCCGGGCTCCGCCGCGGTACCACCCTGCTGGTCCGCTCCGGCGCCCTGCGCAACCTGCATGACCTGATGCTGGCCCTCGCCCTCGGCGCGGACGCGCTCAACCCCTACCGCCTCTGGGAGGTGGGCGTGCGCGCGGCGGCGGAACAGGAAGCTCCGGCGGGCGCGCCCCGCGGGGAGGCGGAGGAGGCGGCGCTGCGGCGCCTGGTGCGGGCGCTGGCGGCGGGCGTGGAGAAGGTGCTCTCCACGCTGGGCATCCACGAGCTGCGCGGGTACGGGCGCCTGATGAGCTCGGTGGGCCTGCCGGGCGAGCTGGTGGACTACTTCGACATGCCGGCTTTTGTCCCCGCGCCGCCGGGGGAGGGATGGGCCCGTCTGGCGCATGACGCGCTGGAACGCTACCGGGTCGCCCGCGGCGAGGGCGACGACCGGCTGGCTCAGCCGCCGCGCTGGTTCTCGCGCGTCTGGCGGCTGGGCGGCGAGCTGGCGCTGGGGCGCCTCGAGGCGGCGGAGTACGAGCGGCGGCTGGAGGAGCTGGCCGAGCGCGAGCCGATCAGCCTGCGCCACGCGCTGGAGGTGGCCACACCGCTGAAGGGGGTGGAGCCGCGCGAGGTCGACCTCTCCGTGGGGCCGCACGCGCTTCCTTTCGAGATCAGCTCCATGTCCTTCGGGAGCCAGGGGGAGACGGCCTACCGCGCCTACGCGGAGGCGGCGGCACGCCTCGACATGGTGGCGCTCAACGGCGAGGGCGGCGAGATCCCCGACCTGGTGGGGCGCTATCCGCGGAACCGCGGCATCCAGGTGGCCTCGGGGCGCTTCGGGGTCCACCGGGCGCTGCTGGAAGGCGCCTGGATGGCCGAGATCAAGATCGGGCAGGGCGCCAAGCCCGGCGAGGGCGGGCATCTCCCCGGCAGGAAGGTCTCACCCCAGGTGGCGCGGGCGCGGAACGCGCGCCCCGGCGTCGACTTGATCTCGCCCTCCAACAACCACGACCTCTACTCCATCGAGGACCTGGCCGAGCTGATCGCCACGCTGAAACGGGTCCGGCCCGGCCTGCGCGTGGCGGTCAAGGTGCCGGTGGTGCCCAACATCGGCACCATCGGCGTCGGCATCGCCAAGGCGGGAGCCGACATCATCACCCTCTCCGGCTTCGACGGGGGCACCGGCGCCGCCCGCCTCCACGCCATCCGCCGCGCCGGGCTTCCCGTGGAGATCGGCGTCAGCGAGGTCCACCGCGCGCTGGTGGAGGCCGGCCTGCGCGCGCGCGTGGAGATCTGGGCCGACGGCGGCCTCAAGTCGGCCGAGGACGTCCTGCGGCTCATGCTCCTGGGAGCCAACCGCTGCGGCTTCGGCACCATGGCCATGGTGGCGGTGGGCTGTACCGCCTGCCGCTCCTGCCAGACCGACACCTGCCACGTGGGCATCGCCACCCAGATCCGCGACCGTGCCGAGGCGCAGGCGCGCGGCCTGCGCAACTTCGAGCCGCTGGACTACGAGGAGGCGGTGGAGCGCCTGGTCCGCTTCTTCTCGGCCCTGGCCGAGGCGCTGCGCGCGCGCGTCGCCGAGCTGGGCGTGCGCCGCGCCCAGGAGCTGGTCGGGCAGAGCTGGCGCCTGGTCCCCGCCCGCGAGGGGAGGCGCCTCGGCCTGGCCGCCCTGATCCGGCCCGCGGCCGGGCCCGCGCCGCTCCCCTCCGTCGCCGCCGGTCCGGGCGAGGGGACCGGCGGCCGCGAGACCGTCCGGCTGGCGGCCGAGGCGGCGGGCGAGAGGCCGCCCGCCGGGAAGGAGGGGGCGGAGGAGCTCCTGCGCGAGGCGGCGGCCGCCGGCCAGCCGCTGGCGGAAGAGGAGAGCCGGCCGGCGCCGGCGGAGGGGCCGCGCCTGGCCGACCCGCTGGAGCTCTTCGCCCCGCGGCGGGCGCGCAGCGAGACGAGTGACGGCATCGCGCCGCAGGGGTTCGGCGCCTTCAGCCTCCACGGCGAGAGCTGGCGGGCGGCCGGCGGCGCCCAGGACGGGGCGGCCCGGACGGCGCTGGGCGGCCGCGTGGTCGTCCTCAAGCGGCGGAACGCGCAGGGCCGCTGGCTGGGCGGCAGCGTGGGCAAGGGCTTCGCCTACGGGGCGCAGCGCGGGCTCTTTCTAGTCCAAGGGAGCGCCGACGCCCGCTTCGGCATCCGCCTCTCGGGCGCCGACGTGGTGCTGGGAGGCGAGCCGGCGCGGCCGCTGCGCGACGAGCTGGGCTGCCTGGCCGCCCGGGCCAACATCAAGGGCTTCGGCTTCGAGTACATGACGGCCGGTCGGGCCGTCGTCCTGGGCGATCCCGGCCCCTGGCTCTGCTCGGGGATGACCGGCGGCGTCGTCTACCTGCGCCACGAGCCCGCCTGGGGCCTGGACGAGGCGGCGCTCCGCCGCCGCATCGCCAAGGGGGCGCGCGTCCGCCTCGCGCCCCTGGGCCAGCGCGGCGTGGGGGACGTGCGCGAGCTGCTGGGCGAGTACGCGCTGGAGCTGGAAGCCTCCGGTCAGCCCGAGGAAGCGGCGCGGATCCGGGAGTTGGCCGCCTCGCCCCAGGAGCACTTCCTGGCGCTCCTCCCCGAGATGGAGCAGGTCGACCCGGCCATTTCGACCGAATGAAGAGACGGGGCCGCGGGAGCCGCCGCTCGCTCGCGGCCCCCGGAGCGCTTGAAGGGGTGGCCGCCCCTGCCGCCGAATCGCGGCACGCAGGGAGGCGCAAGCTCGAAGGCATGGCCCGCCATTCGCGAACGTCCGAGCTGGGCGACTTCGTCGCGGCGCTGGCGGGCGCCGGGGACTTCGTCCAGGTGCTGGGACTGGTCCAGGAACTGTTGCTGTCGCCGCTCGGCTACGACCCTGCGGACGTCCTCGCCGGCAACCTGGTCGGCGACGAGCTTCCCGACCTGACGCTCTTCGATCGCGACGGCGTGCCCGTGGCCATGATCGCCATCGGTGAGGAAGGGCGCCTGGAACCGCCTCCTCCCCTCTACGAGCGCTACATCCGCGCGCTCGGTTCGGTGCAGTGGATGTTGACGGTGGCGCCGGGCGGCCTGACCGGATGGGAGCTTCCTCCCGGTCGCTGGACGTGGAGGGACATCCGCCCCTCCCTGCGCCTCGACCTCGCGCCCGGTGAAGTCGGGCGCGGACAGCTTCAGGCACTCCAGCAGTGGCTCCTCCAGCTCGATCAGGGGCGCCTGACGCGGAACAACCGGCAGCGGGTCAGGCGCCGCAGCCGGGCGGAGAACGGCGAGGCGGCGGCCGGCGCGGGCGGCGAGCGGCTCCCCGGCTCGTCGCCCGTGCGCGTCTGGACCGCGGAGGCGCTTCAGGTGGCTCTCTCCGCCGAGGAAGGGGAGGAACCGCTCGGCCTGGTGGACTCGAGCAGCCTGAGCGCCTTCCTCCGGGAGTGCGAGGCGTCGGGGGCGGATGGGGCGGCCCTGACGAGGCGGCTGGTGATCGACGACCGCTTCGACTTCCTGACGCCCCTCCTGACGCCGCTCGCCGACCGGGTGGGCGACGGGCGGGGTGGGCCGGCCTCGCCGCGGCCCGCCTTCCGCGACCTGCTCGCCTTCTGCCTCGCATGGGGCGTGGCGGGCGAGTCGACGCGGGGCGCGGAGCTGCTCGCCGGTGAGCCGGAGGCCTACCGCATGCTGGGCGAGATGGCAAGGCGTCTGGGCGCGGGGATCAAGGCGGAGCCGCGCCCCTTCACGGTCCGCCTCCTGGCGCGGAAGTAGCGCACGTCGCCAACCCGGGCCGTGAGGCCCGCCGGACCGGGGGCGGGGCGGGTGCCGCCAAGGGCACCGCCCCGCCCTTCCCGTTCAGGCACCGCTGGACTTTCGCGACGCGGCGGCCGGAGTCGGCGTAAACTGCGGCGGGTACGGGGGCGGGCAGGGCTGCGGCGGCAGCGGGGAGACAACGCATTCGGAGGGCGCGCAGAATCCGTAGGTGGGTACCAGCAGCTTCACCCGGGCCGTCGACTCCAACAGGAGGCAGAACCCGATCGTGCAGAAGATCTGCGTCTCCGTCACGGTGCAGGGGCCGCAGCTGGCCGAGGTGACCTCGCAGTCGATGGTGGTGCCCGTCGGCGCATAGAGCGTCACCGTCTTGGCTGCGGTGAAGGTGTCGGTAAAGGTGCAGCGCGTGGTCCCGTCCGGGTTGATCAGCGTGAAGGTGAGCGGGACCGTGACGACGACCGAGACGTTGACGAAGCCGGGCTGCGACGGGATGGGCACGGGCGTGCCCAGCGTGCAGGCGGGCGTACCGGTGGCGCAGTCGACGGTCGTCCCGGCGGGTACGGGCGGCAGGCAGGTCAGCGGAATGGTGAAGGTGGCGTCGCGGGAGTCCGCCTGGGAGCAGTAGTCGTACACCTTGTCGACGAGGATGCAGTCGACCTCGGTCGGCGTCGGGACACCGCCGGGGTAGGGACCCGGCGTCACCTGCGCCGCCTCAAGGGGTTTCTCGTCCGCCATCGTTCATAGACCTCCTTCGGGCTTCGTCGACCCCAGCCTATGAAGCGGGTGGACAACGGGTGATCCGCGACCGACGGCGCCGCTCGGCCAGCCTCGCGGGCGCCCCCGGCGTTCACGCGGCGGGCGCCCCGGAGAGAGGCGGCGGGCGGGGCGAAGGCGTCGAAGGCTGGCTTCTGCCGTGGGGCGGAGACCTCCGGTGGCTGTCCGCACCTCCGGGCGCCGACAGGCTCCTGGTCGCCGGGGGACGGAGGCCGCTCTTCCTCCTGCAGGGGGCAGGCGGACGACCCCGGGACTGGTGGGTGGCGCGCCGCCCGGAAGGACCTTGGCGGCCGTTCGGGGCGGAGGAGGCGGAGGCCGGAACCGGCGCGGTCGCCATCCTGGACGCCGCGGTGGTGGCGCTGGAGCGCGGGTCGGAGCGCCTGGCGGCGCTGATGCTCCTGTCGGAAGGCGGGCGTCTCGAGCTCCGGCTGCCTCCGGCCTGGGAGACGAAGGTGGCGCTCCACTTGACGGAGGCGGGCCTGGGGGCGGCTCCGCTCCGCCTGGAGGCGGCGGGGCTGGGCGACGAGGTCCTCTTCCTGCTGCGCCCCCGCCCGTCCCCGGGCCCTGGAAAGACGGCCGATCCGCGCCAGCTGCTCTGCTTGGGCAGCCTCTCCATCGACGGGGAACTCCGGCTGCCCCTCCAGCCGCTCGAGGGCTTCGATCCGGAGCGGTCCGGCCTCGCGGTCTGCGCGGGTCGCGTCTACCTGGTACTGGCCCGGCCGGAGGAGCCCGTGGAGATCCGCACTCGCGCCGCCGGCCCCTGGCCGGGCTCCGCCTGGAGGCCGGGGGCACCCCTTCCCGGCTCGGAGCGCCTGCCCCGCGGGCACTGGGCCGTGTCGCGGCGTCACCCGGACGGCGGAGGCGGGGAGACCCTGGCCGTCTGGCGGTCGGGCGGCGGCGCTCTCGTCTGGCGCTTGGCGGAGGCGGAGGGGGTGTGGGAGCTCCGGCCGGTCGACGAGCTGCTGGCAGGGGCGTGGCTGCGGGTGGCGCCGCCCCTGAGGGGGCACGCCGACTGGGAGGGGAGCTGGCTTCCCCGGGCCGCCTGCGGCACCATCCAGGAGTTGCCGATTGTCCTCCCGGATATCCCCGGATAGGCTGTCCATGAGTACCAGACCACACTTTTCCTGGGAGACGATGCCAATGACCGGACGGAGGGTGGCGGGCAGGCCAGGTCTGCTCCGGGGACGGGTACTGGGCAGCCTGGCCGCGGGGCTGGCGGGGGCTCTTCTCCTCCTCCTCGCGCCGCCCGCTTCGCGGACGGTTGCGGCCTCGTGGTACCTGGACGCCGAGGGGCGCCTCCTCTCCGCGCCGAGGCTGGTCGCCACGCCTGGGTCCCCCTGGCGACCCGCGAATCCGGCTGCGGAAGCTCCGGCGACGGGCCCGCAGGGCGCGTCCGGCACCGGGAGCGGCGTGCAGCCCGGCGGCCAGGCCTCGCCGGGCGCGGGCGCGCAGCAGGCGACGGCCACGCCGCGCCCGGCTGAGGCGCGCCTGGTCAGCCTGATCAACCAGGCGCGGGTACAGGCGGGCCTCCGGCCGCTGGCGGTCGACCCGCTGCTGGAGCGGCTGGCCGAGGAGAAGGCGGACGAGATGGCGAGCCTGGGCTACTTCGACCACCGCTCGCCCACCTACGGGCTGCCCGTCGACATGGAGCGGGCGGCCGGCATCCGGGCGGCTCTCATGGGCGCGGAGAACATCGCCCTGGCCCGCGACGTGGACTACGCCATGGCCATGTTCATGGGCAGCGCGCCGCACCGGGCCAACCTGCTCGATCCCCGCTTCGACACCGTGGGCGTCGGCGTGGCGCCGACGGCGCGGGGGGTGGCGGTCTCGGTCCTCTTCCTCGGGCACTGAGAGCCGCGCCAGCTCCGGGAGGGTGGCGGGAGGACCGGTCGCCCCCCGCGGTCGCCGCGGTTGCGCGCGCCGCATAGCCTGGCGGCGGGGTGCCCGGGGTGGATTGGGTGCGCGAGGTGATCCTGCCGGATGGCGAGCGATGCCCCTGGCCGGGGAGCTGGGGGGAGCCGCTCGCCCTCCTGCTGGAGGGCTGCGGGCTGGCCGTCGAGCCGGCGGGCCCCGAAGCGCTCCGGCTGGAACGGTCGCTGGCCGGCCTGACCGTCGCCCTCCGGGCGGGCAACGAGCCGTCGGGCGAGCTGGCGGCCGAGCTGGGGCAGCGCCTGGCCGCCCTGGGCGCGGCCTGCACGGTGGGCGAACCGCCCCTGGAGCAGGAGCTCCTGCTGGTGGTCGACGTCCTTCCCGCCCGGTCGACATCCCTGCGCCTCATCTACGGCCCGCTCCCCTTCGCCTGGCCGCGCCGTGTGGCGCGGAGGATGGCCACGCGCCTGGCCGAGGCGGGTCTGCCGGTCGAGGCGCGCTGGCGTCCCTGGCGGGGTGGTGCCAAGGTCGCCTTCCGCCTGGAGGGGTCGCTCGCGGAGGGAGGGGGCCTGGAGCTGGTGCGAGCCGTCTTGCGCGGGCTGGCGGACACGGCGCCACGCCCGCCGGCCGACTGGGCGCGGCTCGGCCAGGGGCTGGCGCGCCTGGCGGAGGCGGCGCGACAGGCGGCCGCGGCGGCGGAGGCGGGTGCATGGGCCCGGGCGGCCGAGGAGGGGCGCCGGGCGGAGACGACGGGAGCGGGGGAGGAGGCCGCGCCGGAAGCGGTGGCCGCGGGGGAAGAGGGGACGATGGCAGGGCCTTCGGCCGCGGAGCCGGAGCCGGTGGCCCCTCCCGCCCCGGAGGACGGCGCCTCCGCGGAGGAGAAGCCCCGGGGGGACGAGAACCTCCTCCGGAGCCGCCGGGCGCGGGTGAGCGTGGGGCGGGCGCGGGGGGACCAGCCGCCTCCGGAGGCGGGGCGCGCCGTCCAGGTGGTCCGCTACCGGCGCCCGGGCGGGTGAGGCTGAGCCGTCGGCCGGCGTGACCGGCCCGGGGCGAAGGGTGGAGGGCGGCGTGGCCTTCGAGAGCCCGCTGGAGAGCCCGGAGATGGATCGCCTCTTCGAGGCGGTCCTCAGCCTGCGCGACCGGGAGGACTGCTATCGCTTCTTCGCCGATCTCTGCACGGTGGGCGAGCTCCGCGCCATGGCCCAGCGCTTCCGGGTGGCGGAGCTGCTGGCGGAGGGCCGGACGTACGAGGAGATCGAGCGCCGAACGGGCATGAGCCCCGCCACCATCGCCCGCGTCAACCGCTTCCTCCAGTACGGGAACGACGGCTACCGGCGGGTGATCCGGAGGCTACGCGCCGAGCGGGAGCCGGGCCAGGGGCCGGGCGACGCGTAGGCGGAGCGCCGGCCGAGCCCCGTCCCGTTCCTCAGCTTCCGTGGCGCCTCTCGTAGTACAAGGCCCGCCTGGGCCACATCGCCAGGATGGCCCCGGCGGCCTCGGGGTCCGGGTCGACGCTGCGGGCGACCGCGCGGGCGCCGGCCGCCAGGTGGCGCCAGCGCTCCGCCAGCGGGACTGCCGGTACTCGCCGTACAGCCCCCAGAGCATCTTCACGTTGTGGAGGACCTCGAAGGGGCCGGACGTCTCCAGCGCGATCTCCATCAGCCGGACGACCAGAGCCTCCGCGTCGCCGCCCTGCAGCAGGTAGCTGCGGGCCGCGGAGGCGGCCTCGAGGCCGGAGGCGTCCGAGAGCACGGAGGCGGTCACCTCCTCCAGGGTCGTCGAGGGGCCGCCGATCGGCTCGGGCAGACCGGCCCAGCTGTCGCGCACCGCCTTCTGGCGGCGGGTTCGCTGGCTGCTCAGGCCGACCAGCCGCGCCAGGCGCCGGAGCTCCTCCGGCGCGCGCGCCTCCCGGAGCAGGTCGAGGACGGAGTGGAGGCCGGTCACCGCGTGGGCGTCCCAGCCCGACCGGAGCAGCATGGTGGAGCCGGCCAGGGCCAGCGCCTCCAGCAGGGTGGCGTCGGCGAGCCCGCCGCGCACCGCCTCCAGCAGGAGCGCGACTTCCTCCCTGTAGGCGCATGCGACGAGGCGATCGGTCAGGTCCAAGGGCGCTCTCTCGTCCAGCGGCCCTTCGCGGGGCGGGTCCCCGAGGCCGTCCGCCAGCTCCAGCGCCTGCTCAGCCGCGCAGGTGTCGGGCCGGCTGGCGAGGTACTGCACGGCCGAGCGGAGGAGCGGCTCGGCATACCGCCAGCCGTCCGTCTCGTCCATGAGCTGGACGGCGCGGTGGACGATGAGCAGCCGGTGCTCGTTCTCCGCGTACTGCCGCAGCGCCGCCTCGATCAGGGGCCAGCGGACGCCCGGGCCCAGCCTGCGCACGAGGCCGACCAGCCGGTGTTCGGCGAGGAAGGCCTGCTCCCCGGACTCCAGCGCCTGGCGGAAGCGCTCCAGCGCGAGAGCCGGTTCGGTCCTCCCGGCCGGGAGTCGCGCGGGCGCCACAGATGCCGAAGGCCTGGCGGCCCGGTCGGCCTGCAGCCCCGTCGTGTTGACACTGCCACTTGCCGGCGTTAGAGTCGACTCCAGGTTCATCACTTTGTCGTGATAAAGCAGTGAAGCGAGGGGCGCTGGCATGTCGGCTCCGACTTGGCTGGACGGCGGCGCCGGTTCCGCCGTCCTCCGTCATCGCATCGAGCGGACCGTCCTGGACGTCCTGGCCCGGTGGGGGTACCGCGGGGTGGAGACGCCGCTGCTCGAGGCGGTGGAGGAGAGCCTCGGCCCCGCGGCGGGCGAGGCGGGTCACCTGGGCGAGGAGGAGCGGTGGTTCGGGGCGGTCCGCCTGATGGACGGGGGAGGGCGCTCCTGGCGCCTCCGCTACGACGCCACCACGGCGCTCCTGCGGCGCGCCTCCGGCCTGCCCGGCTCCGGCGCGGGTCTCCGCCTTGCCTACGCCACCGCCGTGGTGCGGCGGGACGAGGAGGGCGAGCCGGTTGCTCTCGGGCAGGCGGGCGCCGAGTACCTGGGCGCCCCGGCTCCGCTGGGCGACGCGGAGGCGGTGGGAGCGGCCGTCGACGTGCTGCGGGCCCTGGGGCTGGGGCCCGCCCGCGTCGCCCTGGGCGATACGGCGCTGGTCGAGGAGCTGGAGCGGGCGGCGGGGCTGCCGGGGTCGGGCGAGGCGGGCGTGGCCACGCTCCTGGAGGCGCTGCGCGGCGGCGACCAGGTGCGCGCGGCCCGCCTCGACCGCGCCGGACTGGCCGGGTTGGGCGGCGGCCTGGCGCGGGCGCGTGAGCGGCTGCTGGCGGTGGGCGACGGAGGCGGGGAGCGCGACCGCTTCCTCGCGCTCCTGGAGCACCTGGCGGCGCTGGGACTGGGCGAGGCGCTGGAGGTGGACCTGCAGCTGGTGGGCCGCTGGCCGTACTACGAGGGGCCGGTCTTCGAGCTGACCGTCCCCGCCCAGGGGCAGCCGCTGGGCTACGGCGGCCGCTACCGGCTTCCCGGCGGCGGGCTGGGGGGCGTCGGTTTCGCGCTGGACGTCGACCGCCTGGCGGCGCTTCTCAGCGGCCTCGCTCCCCGTCCCGAGGAAGCCTCCCCCGACGTGGTCGCCTTCCCCGCCGGGGCCCCGCCGGCGGCGGTCTGGCCGCGCCTGGCCGCGCTCCGGCGCGCGGGCTACGCGGTGGCGTTGGCGCCCGACGAGGTGACCGCCTTCCGCTGGGCGCGGGAGGCGGCGGAGGCCGGCGCCTCTCCCCGGCTCCTCCGTCTCGAGGCGGGCGGCGAGCGCTGGCTCGGCCGCCCGACGGCCGGCGAGGCGGAGCGGGGCGGGGCGCAAGGGGAGGCCGCCGGGGAGGGGGCGGGTGCATGGTCGCCGCGGCACTGAGCGCGGGCGGGCCGCAGGCGGGCGAAGCGCTCCTCACGCTGGCGCTCCCCAAGGGTCGCCTGGCGGAGGAGGCGGCCGGCGCCCTGCGCGCCGGCGGCCTGGCGGTACCCGAAGGGACGGGAGAGCAGGAGCTGGTCCGGCTCCTGCCCGGCTCCGCCTTCGGCCGGGACCTGCGCCTGCTCTGGGTGCGGCCCTCCGACGTGCCCAGCTACGTCCGCGAGGGCGCGGCCGACGCCGGCATCACCGGCAAGGACGCGCTGGTCGAGGAGCCGCAGGGCGTCCTGGAGCGCCTGGACCTGGGCTTCGGGCGCTGCCGCATGGTGGTGGCCGTCCGCCGCGCGGAGGCCGGCCGCTGGCCGGAACTCCTGGAGGAGGCGGCGGCCGGACTGACCGTCGCCACCAAGTACCCGCGCCTGGCGCGGCGGCACTTCCTGGAGCGCCACGGGCTGAGGCCGCGGGTCCTGGAGTTGCGCGGCTCGGTGGAGGTGGCGGCCACGGTGGGCATGGCGGCGGCCGTCGTCGACCTGGTGCAGACCGGCGCCACCCTCCGCGCCAGCGGCCTCGTCGCCGTCGAGGAAGTCCTCCCCGTCAGCGCCCGCTGGATCGTCAACCCGGTCAGCCTGCGCTGGAAGCGCCCGCTCCTGGCCGAGCTGGAGCGCCGCCTGGGCGCGCGGGCCGCGGGGGAGGTGGCGGCCCGGTGAGCCCGGCGGAGGGGGTCGGCGCGGGCGCGGCGGTCGACCTCCGCGCCGGCGTCGCCCGCATCCTCGAAGAGGTGCGGGCCGAAGGCGACGCGGCCGTCCGCCGCTGGGCCGACCGCCTGGACGGGCTGGGCGGGGCGCCCTTCGAGCTGAGCGAGGAGGAGCGCGCCCGCGGCGAGCGCGAGGCGGCGCCCGAGGCGGTGGCGGCGCTGGAGCTGGCGGCGGCGCGCATCGAGGCGGCCGCCCGCGCCCAGCGCCAGGCGCTGCAGGACGCCGTCTGGGCGGACGGGGCGGGGAACCTCTGCCGCTTCCGCTGGCTCCCGGTGGAGCGCGTCGGCATCTACGTCCCGGGGGGGCGCGCCCGCTACCCGTCGACGGTGCTGATGGCGGCGATCCCGGCGCGGGTGGCCGGGGTGCGCTCCTGCTTCCTGACCACGCCGGTGCGCGGAGGGGGCCTACCCGATCCGCTGGTGCTGGTGGCGGCGCGCCTGGCGGGCGTGGAGCGGGTCTTCCGCCTGGGGGGCGCGCAGGCGGTGGCCGCCCTGGCCCTCGGAACCCAGAGCGTGCCCCGCGTCGACCTGGTGGTGGGTCCGGGCAACGCCTGGGTGACCGAGGCGAAGCGGCAGCTCTACGGCGAGGTGGGCCTGGACGGCCTGGCGGGCCCGAGCGAGGTTCTGGTGGTGCTGGACGAGCCCCGCTGGGCGGAGCTGGCGGCGCTGGAGCTCCTCCAGCAGGCGGAGCATGACCCGGCGGCGCGCGTCTTCGCCCTGGCCGCCGGCGCCCTCGCCTTCGAGACAGCCACGGC
This sequence comes from Bacillota bacterium, assembly GCA_023511835.1. NCBI lineage: Bacteria > Bacillati > Bacillota > Bacillota bacterium. The sequence continues at coordinate 18,840 of JAIMAT010000006.1, forward strand.
GGTGGGGCGGGCGCTGGCCGGGCGGCTTCCCTCCGTCCCCCGGCGGGAGGTGGTCGAGGCGGCCCTCTCGAGCTCGACCGCCCAGCTGCCGCGCCTCCTCGGCCGGGCCGAGAGGCTCGACCGGCCGGTGGCCGCCCTGCCCGCGGAAGAGGAGGCGCTGGCCGCCGTCGCCCGCATCGCGCCCGAGCACCTGGTGCTGCTGATGGAGGAGGGCGCGGCCAGGGCCTGGGCGGAGCGCGTGCGGACGGCCGGGGCGGTCTTCGTCGGCCCCTGGTCGCCGGTGGCGGCGGGCGACTACAGCGGCGGCACGAACCACATCCTCCCCACCGGCGGCACGGCCCGCTGGGCGAGCGGGCTGGGCGTCCACACCTTCCTGCGCCTGCAGCAGGAGTTCGCCGGCAGCCCGGCCGGGCTCTCCGCCTGGGCGGGGGCGGCGGTCCGGCTGGCCAGGGCGGAGGGCCTGGAGAACCACGCGCGGAGCGCCGAGGCTCGCCTGGAGCACCTGGCCGGAGCGGGGGCGGGCGGGGGAGACGGGGCGTGAGAGGCGTGGAGAGGCTGGAGCTGGACCGGAACGAGAACCCCTACCCCTGGCCGGAGGAGTGGCTCGCCGAGCTGGCGCGGCGGCTGGCGGCGCACGGGCTCGGCCGCTACCCGCGACGGCGGGGGGAGCTGGAGGCGGCGCTCGCCCGCTACGGCCGAGAGAGCGCCTCGCCGCCGCCCACCGGCGAGCTGGCTGTGCTGGCCACCAACGGCTCGGACGAGGCGCTCCTGGCGGCGGTGCTGGCGTTCACCCGGCCCGGGGAGGCGGTGGTCTACCTGGAGCCCGGCTTCGCCATGTACCCTCAGGCGGCGGAGGTGACCGGGAGGCGGGCGCGGCCGGTGCCGCTGGGAGAGCGCTGGGAGGTGGACGCGGCGGCGCTCCGGGCGGCGCTGGCGGAGGAGCGGGCGGCGGGCCGGGAGGTGCTGGCCTTCCTCTGCCGGCCGAACAACCCCACCGGCAACCTCTGGCCGCTGGAGGCGGTGGAGGCGGCCGCCGCCACGGGCGCCTGGGTGCTGGTCGACGAGGCCTACTTCGAGTTTGCGGGAGAGAGCGCGCTCGGGCTGGTGGACCGGTACCCGCGCCTCCTGGTCAGCCGAACCCTCTCCAAGGCCTTCGGCCTGGCCGGCCTCCGGCTGGGCTACGTGCTGGGCCGGCCGGAGGCGGTGGAGCGCCTGCGCGCGTCGCTGGCGCCCTACACGGTCAACGCCGCCGCCGTCGAGGCCGGGCTCATGCTGCTGGAGCGCGAGCGTCTCGGGGTGGTGGCGGGCTGGCGGCAGGCGATCGTCGCCGAGCGGGAGCGGCTGGCGGCGGAGCTCGGGCGGATCCCGGGGCTGGCGGTGGCGCCGAGCGCGGCCAACTTCCTCCTCTTCGAGGTCGACCCGCGCCGGAGCGGTTGGGAGGCGCGGTCGCTCTGGCGGGCGCTGGACCGGCGCGGGGTGGCGCTCCGCTACTTCGGCGACCAGGTGCCTCGTCTGGAGCGGGCGCTCCGCTGGAGCGTCGGGCGGCCGGACGAGGACGAGCGGGCGTTGGCGCTGCTGCGGGAGCTGGTGGGCGCGCGGGAGGCGACGGCATGAGCGGAGAGGCGAGCGGCGCTCCGGCGGGCGGCCCGGCGGCCCGGCGGGCGACGGTGGAGCGGGCGACGCGGGAGACGCGGATCCGCCTCGGGATCGGGCTCGACGGGAGCGGCAGCGCCGTCCTGCGCACCGGGCTCCCCTTCTTCGAGCACCTCCTCGACGCCTTCGCCCGCCACGGCCTCTTCGACCTGGAGGTGGAGGCCGAGGGCGACATGGAGGTGGACGCCCACCACACGGTGGAGGACGTCGGCCTCTGCCTGGGGCGGGCGCTGGAGCAAGCGCTGGGCGACCACGCCGGCATCCGCCGCTTCGGCTGGGCGGCGCTCCCCATGGACGAGACGCTGGTGCTGGCGGCCGTCGACCTCTCCGGCCGTCCCCTGCTCGACTGGCGGGTGGAGGTGACCTCCCGCGCCTTCGGCCTCTTCCACACCGACCTGGCGGCCGAGTTCTGGCGTGCGGTCGCTTCCGAGGGGCGCCTGACGCTCCATCTCCGCACGCTGGCGGGCTCCCAGCCGCACCACGTGCTCGAGGCCACTTGGAAGGCGGCGGCGCTCGCCCTCCGCCAAGCGGTCGAGTTCGACCCCCGCCGGCGGGGGATCCCCTCCACCAAGGGGCGGATCGGTTGAGGAGGTGGCGCCTCTGTCCATCGCGGTGATCGACTACGGCGTCGGCAACCTGTTCAGCCTGGGCGCCGCGCTGGACGCGGTGGGCGCGCGCTGGCGCCTGGTGGACGTGGCCGGGCCCGGCGCGCCCGCCCGGCTGGCGGAGGCCGACGGCCTTCTCCTCCCCGGCGTCGGCGCCTTCGGACCTGCCATGGAGCGTCTCCGCGAGACCGGCGTGGCCGAGAGCCTCCGTCGCCTGGCTGGGGAGGGCATGCCCCTCCTCGGCATCTGCCTCGGCTTCCAGCTGCTCTTCGACGGCTCCGAGGAAGGCGCCCCCGACCCCGACCGGCCGCTGCCCGGGCTCGGTCTCCTCCCCGGCGTCGTCCGCCGGCTGCCGCCCGGCGACCCGGTGCCGCACGTGGGCTGGAACCCGGTGCTCTGGGAGGGCGAGCCGCCCGACCCCCTCCTCGGCGCCGAGCCCGGCGAGCCCTTCTACTTCGTGCACGGCTACGCGGTCGCCGTCGGGGGAGACGGCCGCCGGTCGGACGGCCTCCGCTGGGCCTGGGCGGAGTACAACGGCCTGCGCCTGGCGGCCGCCGCCTCGCGCGGCAACCTCTGGGGCAGCCAGTTTCACCCGGAGAAGAGCGGGACCGCCGGCCTCGCCCTCCTCGCACGCTTCGCGGGGCGGTGCGGATGCTGATCGTCCCCGCCCTGGACCTGCTCGGCGGACGGGTGGTCCGCCTGGAGCAGGGCGATTTCGGCCGCAGGCTCCTCGACCTCGACCCGCTGGAGGCGGCGCGGCGCTGGGTGGCGGAGGGCGCCCGGCGCCTGCACGTGGTCGACCTGGACGGCGCGCGGCAGGGACGCCCGGCGCAGCTGGAGCTGGTGGCACGCATCGCCGCCCTGGGCGTCCCCGTCGAACTGGGCGGCGGTCTGCGCGGCCTCGAGGACGTGGCCGCCGCCTTCGCCGCCGGCGCCTGGCGGGCGGTCCTGGGTACCGCGGCGGTCCGCCACCCGGAGCTGCTGGCGGCGGCGCTGGAGCGCTGGGGCCCCGGGCGGGTGACGGCGCAGCTCGACCTGCGCGCCGGGCGCCCCGCCACCGCCGGCTGGCGGGAGGAGGAGCCGCTCGACCCGCGCCGCCTCCTCCGCCGCTGGCAGGAAGCGGGTCTTCGCGAGGTGCTCCTCAGCGACGCCTCCCGCGACGGCACCTTGGCCGGCTTCGACCCCGCCCCCTACCTGGCCGTCCTTCCGCCGGACCTGGCCTGGTGGGCGGCGGGCGGCCTGGCGGGCCCTCGGGACCTGGAGCGGGCGGCCCCCCTGGAGGAGCGGGGCCTGCGCGGGCTGATCGTCGGCCGCGCCCTCTACGAGGGGCGGATCCGGTTGGGAGGCGAGAGGACGTGAGCTGGTACCGGCGCGTCATCCCCTGCCTGGACGTGCGCGACGGCCGCGTGGTGAAGGGCGTCCGCTTCGAGAACCTGCGCGACGCGGGCGATCCCGCCGAGCTGGCCGCCCGCTACGGCGAGGAAGGGGCGGACGAGGTGGTCTTCCTGGACGTCGACGCCTCCCGGCAAGGCCGCGGCCCGCTGCTGGAGGCGGTGCGCCGCACCGCCCGCCGCCTCTTCGTCCCCCTGGCGGTGGGCGGCGGCGTCCGCGACCTGGAGGACGTGGCCGACCTCCTCCGCGCCGGCGCCGACAAGGTATCGGTCAACACCGCCGCCGTCCGCCACCCGGAGCTGATCGAGCGCGCCTCCCGCCGCTTCGGCGCCCAGTGCGTGGTGGTGGCGGTGGACGCGCGGCCGGCGCCGCCGGGCTCCGGCTTCCGCTGGGAAGTGGTGGTGGAGGGCGGGAGCCGGCCCACGGGTCTGGACGCCGTCGCCTGGGCCGAGGAAGCCGTCCGGCGCGGCGCCGGCGAGATCCTGCTCACCTCGGTGGCGCGGGACGGCACCGGCGAGGGCTTCGACCTGGAGCTGGTGGAGGCGGTGGCCGGGCGCGTGCCGGTCCCCGTCATCGCCTCGGGCGGCGCCGGGCGGGCGGAGGACTTCGTCGAGCTCTTCCGCCGCACGCGGGCGGCCGCGGCGCTGGCGGCCTCGCGCTTCCACTACGGGGGCATGAGCCTCGCCGAGGTGAAGGCCGCGCTCGAGGCGGCCGGCATCCCCGTCCGCCCGGCCCCGGCACGCCCGGCGAGCGCCCCCGCGGCGGCCGCCGCGGGGGCCGGCCTTCCCCTCGCCGGCGGCCGGGCGCGGCCGGTCGACCCCGGCGCCGTCCGCTGGGACGAGCGCGGCCTCTGCCCCGTGGTGGTCCAGGAGGCCGACAGCGGCCGCCTCCTGATGCTCGCCTGGGCCGACCGGGAGGCGCTCCGCAGGACGCTGGAGGAGGGCCGCGCCTGGTTCTGGAGCCGCTCGCGCGGGCGCCTCTGGAGGAAGGGCGAGGGCTCGGGCCACGAGCAGCGCGTGCTGGAAGTCTCCATGGACTGCGACGGCGACGCGCTCCTCTACCGCGTGCTGCCGCAGGGGCCGGCCTGCCACCTGGGCACGCCCAGCTGCTGGGGCGACCCGCCCGCCACATGGCTGGACGACCTGGAACGCCTGCTCGACGCCCGCCTGCGCGACCTCCCGCCCGGCTCCTACGTGGCCGGCCTGGCCCGGCGTGGAGCCGCGCGGCTCCGCCAGAAGGTGGGCGAGGAGGCGGTGGAGGTGGTGCTGGCCGCGGCGGAAGGGCGCCGGCGACTGGTGGAGGAGGGGGCCGACCTGCTCTTCCACCTCCTCCTGCTCCTCCGCTCAGAGGGCGTCGCCTGGTCGGAGCTGCTGGCCGAGCTGCGACAGCGCCACCCGCTGGCGGCGCGCACGGCGGAGGGCGCGAGGCCTCTCCCCGCGGCGCCGGAGCGCGACGCGGGATATGATCAGGAGGGGGCGCCTGGGAGGTTGGCGGGTACGGCGGGCTGAGGTATCGTGGGTCCGAGCCGCGACCGGCGGTCGGGCGGTAGGTCGCCGCCATCGCGCCGTACCCGCACGGACGGCGTCGAGGGAGGGATCGGCTACGAGGGCGAGCGCACTCAGTCTTTACGACCAGTTGAAGAACTGGGTCCTGGCCTCGGTGGAGGACCAGTTGGCCCTCAGTGGCCGTGTGATGGAGTCGATCGGCCTCGACACCTACGAGCGCGAGTTCGACTGCTACGTCCGCCTGCCGGGACAGCCCGAGGACGACTACACCCTGACCGGCGAGATCCGCTTCTGGGTCAACGTGCTGGACGAGATGGCGGCTCAGGGCGACGAGGAGCCGCTGGAGGAGCAGCCGCTGGTCATCGAGACCACCATCACCATCTCCCAGGAGCGGCTGGGCCCCAGCGCGGTGGCCATGTGGGAGCGCGTCTCCGCCGAGCTGAACGCCGCCCATGCCGACCGAGCACACCTCAGCCTGATGCAGCGCTACGACGCGGGCAGCTTCGACCCCGCCGAGGCCGAGGCCCAGATCGTCGCCGAATGGGTGCGGGACCCCGACTCCATCAACGAGACCTACGTCCACGAAGTGATCAGCACCTTCGCCGAGATCCTGCGCCTGCTGGACGAGGAGTACCCGCTGCCCGAGGATCCGGGCGAGTGACCATGGCCGCGGGCGTGGCCTGGTGGGTCCGGCTGGAGGAGCCTCGCCCCTACCGGCCGGTCTGGACGCTGCAACAGCGCGTCCACGCGGCCCGGGTGGCGGGTGCCCTGCCGGACGTCCTGCTCCTCCTGGAGCACCGCCCGGTGGTGACGCTGGGGCGGGCGGGCGGCGCCGACCACCTGCTGCTGGCGCGGGAGGAGTTCGCCCGCCGCGGGGTGGAGCTGGTGGAGTCCGACCGCGGCGGCGACGTCACCTACCACGGGCCGGGGCAGCTGGTGGCCTACTTCCTCGCGGGCCTGGAGACGGTGGAGGGCGACGTGGCGCGCCTGGTCCGCCAGGTGGAGGAGGTGGCCATCCGCGTGGCGGCCCGCTTCGGCGTCCGGGCCGCTCGCTGGCCCGGTTACCCCGGCGCCTGGTGCGGCCCCGCGAAGCTGGCCGCCGTCGGCATGCGCATTCGCGAAGGCGTCAGCCTGCACGGGATGGCGCTCAACGTGGAGAACGACCTGGAACCCTTCGGCTGGATCATCCCCTGCGGCATCGAGGGCCACGGCGCCACCTCGCTTCGTCGCGAGAGCGGGCGGCCGGTGAGGCTGGATGAGGTGGTGCCGGTCTTCGTGGCCGAGGCGGAGAGCGTCTTCGGCTGGCAGCTCCTGGCCCGGCGCGAGGAGGAGCTCGAGGCGGCGCTGGCCGCCTTCGAGGCAGCCGCCGCCGGGGCGGTGGACAGGGCGGGCGGCGGGTGCTAGAGTGGGTCCGGTCGGAATCCGACCATTAATTCGCTCCTGCGAGGGCGAGATGGGGGGATCGGGATGCGCGAGGCGTGGAACCCGGACGAGGACGTCCGGGCTTTTTTGTGCCCGGAGCGGGTGCAGGGAGAGGCGCTCCGGTCCCGCGGGGAGGGAAGGTGATGGGCACGCGCAGGATCCTGATGCCCGAGGAGCACCCGCCGCTCGTCCAGGCGCTGCCGCTCAGCCTGCAGCACATGTTCGCCATGTTCGGGGCGACGGTCCTGGTGCCGTACCTGGTGGGCCTCGACCCGAGCATCGCCCTTCTGGCGAGCGGCGTGGGGACGCTGATCTACATCGTCAGCACGCGGTTCCAGGTCCCTTCCTACCTGGGCTCGAGCTTCGCCTTCATCGCGCCGCTGATCGCCGCCTCCAAGGCGTACGGCCTCCCGGCGGCGCTGGGTGGCGGCGTGGCGGCCGGACTGGTCTACGTGCTGGTGGCGCTCCTGGTCTCGCGCCTGGGCAGCGAGTGGATCCACACGCTGATGCCGCCCGCCTTCGTCGGCGCCATCGTCATCGTCATCGGGCTGGGGCTCGCGCCCACCGCCATCGACATGGCCATGAAGAACGCCCGCGGTGCGACCGATCCGGGCGCCATGCTGGTGGCGGCGGTCACCCTGGGCGTGGCGCTGGCCGTCTCGGTTTTCGGGCGGGGCTTCCTGTCGGTGGTGCCGGTGCTGACGGGCGTCATCGTCGGCTATGCCTTCGCGGCGGCGCGGGGGATGGTGGACTGGGCGCCGGTGCGGAGCGCGGCCTGGATCGGCCTGCCGCACTTCACCACGCCCGCCTTCAGCCTGCCGGCGGTGGCGCTGGTGGCGCCGGTGGCGCTGGTCACCCTGGCGGAGCACATCGGCCACCTCTTCGTCGCCAACTCCATCGTGGGACGCGACTTCTTCCGCCGCCCGGGTCTGCACCGCTCGCTGTTGGGCGACGGCCTGGCCACCATGGTGGCCTCCTTCCTGGGAGGGCCGCCCAGCACCACCTACGGCGAGAACCTGGGCGTCATGGCCATCACCCGCGTCTACAGCGTCTCGGTCATCGGGGGTGCCGGGTTGCTGGCCGCGCTGCTGGCCTTCGTTCCCAAGCTGGGCGCCGCCATCCACGCCATCCCGCAGCCGGTGATGGGCGGCGTCTCCATCCTGCTCTTCGGTACCATCGCGGCCTCCGGCCTGCGTATGCTGGTCGACGGCCGGGTCGACTATAGTAACCAGAAGAATCTCATGCTCTCCTCCGTCACGCTGGTGGTCGGCTTGGGCGGCACGGCGGTCGACCTGGGGCGCTTCCACCTGGAGGGGATGGCGCTGGCCACCGGGGTGGGGATCCTGCTCAACCTGGCCTTCCTGGCTGTGGAGCGGCTGCGCGGCCGGGAGGAGGAAGTCGGGCGGGAGGCCGTCACCGGGCCGGCGGAGGCGCTGCCGCTGGGCGGCGGGCTGCGCCGGAGCTGACCTCCCGCTCCGGCCGGAGCGGCCGGTCGCCCCGCGCTCCGCCGCCGGCGGGCGGAGGGGCGGGGGGCGAGGACGACGGCGCTGCCGAGCGGTGGCGGCCACCGGCTGCGGCCCTGGCAGGGCTTCGAGCCGGACCGCCTGGAGACGTTCCGGGCCGAGGACGGCACGGTCCTTCTGCTCCGGCGCTGGCAGGGACGGGGGGGCCCGAGGGGCGACATCCTCCTGCTCCACGGCGCCGGGGCGCACGGCGGGCTCTACGAGCCGCTGGCCGCCGAACTGGCGACGCGCGGCTGGTCCGTCTGGCTGCCGGACCTGCGCGGGCACGGGGCCTCGGGCGGCCGCCGCGGCGACGTGGAGCGCTTTGAGGTCTATGCGCGCGACCTGGCGCCGCTGGCCGGCAGGCTGGCGGCGCCCCGCTTCCTTTGGGGCGAGAGCATGGGCGGCCTGGTGGCGCTGGAGCTGGCGCTGGAGCAGCCCGGGGAGTGGAGCGGCCTCGTCCTCAGCGCTCCGGCGCTGGTGCTGATCCGTGCCATGAGCCGGCCGCTCCGCCTGCTGGGGCGGCTGGTCACCCGCCTCGTGCCGCGCCTGGAGGCGCCGCTGCTGGGACGCGGGGAGATGCCCGGACTGCCGGCGGGGACGCTGGGCCGGCAGTTCACCCTGCGCTGGGGCATGGAGGTGATGCGGGCGGGCGAAGAGCTGGTCGCCCGCCTGGAGCAGCTGCGCCTCCCCTCGCTCTGGCTCCTCCCGGGCGACGACCCGCTGGTCGACGAAGAGCGGGTAGCCGCGCTGGCGCGGCGGCTGCCCGGCGCCACGGTGCGCACCTACCCGGGCTACCCGCACGCCATCCTGACGGGGCCGGACCCGGTGGGCGTCGTCGCCTCGGCCAGCCAGTGGCTGGCGGAGCGGGCGGGCGCCGCCTCGCGGCCAGCCTCCTAGCCGGAAGTTCAGCCTGACCGAGGGGGGCGCAGCCCTTGTGGCGAGCGGGCTGAGGGGCCGTTGGCGGTTCGAAAGGTAGCCAGTCATTGTTAATCAGAACGTCTTGCATTCTCGCATGTGACGAGCTATCCTGTAGCCATGCGAGGCAGGGAGAGCGTACCCGTCCACCTGGAAACCGTCGTCAGCCGCAAGGGCGGTCGGACCTACACCACCCACCTCCTGCGCACCTCCTACCGCGAGGGCGGCAAGGTCAAGCACCGCACCGTCGCCAACGTCTCCGACCTTCCGGAGGCGGCCATCGAGGCGCTCCGGCGGGCGTTGCGCGGCGAGAAGCTGGTCGCGGTGGGCGAGGCGGTCCAGATCCTGGCCTCCCGTTCCCACGGCGCAGTGCTGGCGGTGCTGGAGTTTCTCCGCAAGATCGGCCTGGAGCGGATGATCCTGAGCTACGAGACGCCCTGGCGGAAGCTGGTGGTGGCGATGATCGTGGCGCGGGTGATCCGGCCGGGGTCGAAACTTTTCACACGCGGCTGGTGGCAGGGGACCACCCTGCCCGAGCTCCTCGACCTTCCCCACGGGGGCCGGGATACAGGCGCGCTCTACCAGGCGCTCGACGAACTGGGCGCGCACCAGGAGGCCATCGAGCGGAAGCTCGCCGAGAAGCACCTCCGCGACGGCGATCTGGTGCTGTACGATCTTTCCTCCAGCTACCTCGAGGGGCGGACCTGTCCCCTGGCCGCCTTCGGCTACAATCGGGACCTCAAGCGCGGCAAGCGGCAGTTCAACTACGGGCTTCTGACCACCCGCGAGGGCTGCCCGGTGGCGATCGAGCTCTTTCCGGGGGACTGGTCGGACCCGGTGACGGTGGACAGCCAGATCCGGAAACTTCGCGAGAAGTCCCACCTGCGCCGGATCGTCCTGGTCGGCGACCGGGGGATGCTCACCCAGGCGCGCATCGAGAAGGTGAGCGAAGCCGGCTACGGCTGGATCACGGCGCTCCGGGCGCCGGAGATCCAGCGGCTCTACGCCCAGGGGACGCTGCAACTCTCCCTTCTGGACGAGCGGAACATCGCCGAGATCGTCGACCCCCAGCGGCCGGGCGAGCGGCTGGTCGTCTGCCGGAACCCGCTGGTGGCCGAGGAGCGGGCCCGCAAGCGCGAGGAGCTCCTCCAGGCGACCGAGCGCGAGCTCGAAAAGATTCGCGAGCGGGTGGAGAAGGGGCGGCTCAAGGGGGCGGACAAGATCGGCCTCGCCGTCGGCCGCGTGATCCACGCCTATAAAGTGGCCAAACACTTCATCCTGGAGATTGGCGAGCAGAGCTTCTCCTTCCGCCGGAACCTCGCCCACATCGAGAAGGAGCCGGTGCTCGACGGCCTATACGTCATCCGCTCCAACGTTCCCGCGGAGGAGATGGACGCCTCCGAGCTCGTCCGGAGCTACAAGGACCTCCAGCACGTCGAGCGCGCCTTCCGTTCGCTCAAGACTTTCCACCTGGAGATCCGGCCGGTCTACCATCGCCTCGAGGAGCGGGTGCGCGCGCATGCCTTTCTCTGCATGCTGGCCTACTACGTCACCTGGCACATGCGCCGGGCGCTCGAGCCGTTCCTGCATCCCCAGGGGGAGTCCAGCCTGCGCGGGCTCCTCGAAGAGCTCGCAACCATCCAGCTCAACACCGCCGACATCGGCGGCACCCGGGTCGACCTTCCCACCATGCCCGACGAGCGCCAGCGACAGATCTTCGAACTCCTCGGCGTCAAGCCCCCTGTAGCCAGTGCCAGCAAATCGCCTGTGGCCTGAAATCCTTGAGCCGCCTATGCCAGAGGCCTGTCCCACCCACTGAACTTCCGCCTAGCCGCTCCGACCGCGGCGGCGCGGCTCCTCCTGGCCCTCCCAGACCAGCTCCAGCTCCCGCCCCTCGGAGTCGGCGGTGACCAGGCGGACGGGACCCCGCCAGAGTTCGCCGATGTACTCCAGAGTCTTCTTGGCGTACTCCAGGTCGAGGCCGGAGACGTGGCGGTCCAGCTGCTCGAGGTAGAGCTGGCCGTGGCGGACCTCGCTGACGGCCACCAGCGGCACGCCGTAGTTGTAGCGCGGGCGGCAGAGGAACTCGCGCACCTGGTCGATGTCGCGGCTCTTCACCTCCAGCTCCGGCTCCCGGCCCGAGGGGGCGAAGCGCGAGCGCGGGCCGTAGGTGAAGAGCTCCATTTCGTCGGCCAGCTCGGGGGTGAGGAAGTTCTGGATCAGCGAGACGTCGTCCTCCTCGCGGCGCAGCTGCCAGAGCCGCTCCGGCCCCGACTGCTCCTCCACGTCGCGGAGGATGCGGTAGCCCAGGTAGTAGGGATTGATCTGCAGGCGGGAGCCGGGCTGGACCACGGCGGCGTGCAGGCGGGCGTACTCGAGCGTCTCCTCGGGCGTCAGCCAGCCGGCCTCCCCGAGGATGCGCGCGTGCCAGTAGGTCGCCCAGCCTTCGTTCAGGATCTTGGTGGCGAACTGGGGGTAGAAGTAGTAGGACTCCTCGCGCTGGATCTCCAGGATGTCGCGCTCCCAGTCGGTGAGCGGCGCGTAGTTGGCGAGGAACCAGAGCAGGTCCCGCTCGGGGTGGGGAGGAAGCGGCGGTGGCGCCGTCTCCCGCTCCGGCGGGGCTTCCTCCTCCGGAAAGAGCTCGGCCAGGCGCTCCTCGTCCGGGTCGCGCGGCGGACGCGACGCGGCCGGGCGCCGCCCGCGCTCCTCCTCGTAGCGCCGCCGGTGGACGCCGCGGGGGAAGTCGATGTGCTGCTCCAGCGCCATGGCGATGTCCATCACGTGCTCCACCCGCTCCTCGCCCACCTCCTCCCGGTAGCGGTCGATGCGCTGGGCGTGGGCGGCCGCCTCGGCCACCATGTGCCGGTTGGTCTCCTGGAAGAGCGCGTTGTTCTTGAAGAAGTCGGCGTGGGCGGCCACGTGGGCCACCACCAGCAGGTTCTCCACCGGCCGGTTGGTCTCCAGAAGGAAGGCGTGCGCGGGATCGTTGTTGAGCACGATCTCGTAGATCCGCGAGAGGCCCATGCGGCCGAAGAGCCGGTTGCGGTTGTACACCTGGCCGTAGGACCAGTGCTGGGCGCGCGTGGGCAGGCCGTAGGCGGCCAGCTCGGCCATGATCTCCTCGGGCACCACCTCGAAGCGCAGCTCGAAGAAGTCGAGGCCCAGCGAGCGGGCCTGGTCCAGCACTTCCTGGAAACGCGGCGGAAGCGGTTCCAGCGGCATCGCGCTCACCCCTCCCGGTCGGCCAGCAGAAAGGCGCGCAGCGCCCCGTAGACGTCCTGGCGGCGGTGGACCGCCACCGCCACGAAGCGGGGGTCGCCCAGCCGGGCCAGGGCCCGGCCGAAGAGGCTCTTGGGCCGCTCCAGGCCGTGCGGCGGCTCCGCGCGCGACCCCCGCTCGCCCTCCTCGCGGCCGTAGCCGTAAAAGGAGGGGCCGGCGGCCTCCACGATCTCGCCGTAGCCCACCATGCGGCTCTCCGCCAGCAGCTCGCGCACCGCCTCCACCGCCGCCGCGTTGTCCTCGGGGAAGTTGTCGCCGTCCGAGAAGTGGAAGACGTAGTTGTTCCACTCGACGGCCGGGTGGTGGCGGCGGATGTGCTCCAGGGCGGCCCGGTAGGCGGTGGAGCAGAGGGTGCCGCCGGCCGAGCCGATGGCGAAGAACGTCCGCTCGTCGACGACCCGTGCCTCGGCGTCGTGGGCGATGAAGACGATCTCCACCCGGTCGTAGCGGCTGCGCAGGAACTGGACCATCCAGAAGAAGAAGGCCTTGGCCACGTACTTCTTGTCCAGGGTCATGCTGGCCGAGCGGTCCAGCAGCAGGTAGGCCGCCGCCTGGAAGCGCGGGCGGGGCTCCTCGCGCCAGCTGCGGTAGCGCAGGTCCTCCTCCACGAAGTCGCCCGGGCGCGGCTCGCCGCGCGCCGCCCTGCGTTTGACGTTCTCGTGCAGCGTACGCCGCTTGTCCACGTTGGCCAGCGAGCCGACGCGGCGGACCTCGTCGAAGCGGAGCTCGGGCGAGCGGCTGACGCGCCCCCGGGGCTCCAGCCAGGGCAGCGCCATGTCCTCCAGCATCAGTCGGGCCAGCTCCTCCACCGTCATCTCCGTCTCGAAGGTCAGCTCGCCCGGCGCGTCGCCGGCCTCGCCCGGCCCGCCCCCGCCCTCGCGCCCTCCCAGGCGCTCGCCCGGCTGGCCCTCCCCCTGGCCGACGCCCTGGTGGGACTGGGGGAAGCCGTAGCGGAAGCGGTAGCGGTCCAGGTAGCGAACCGGCACCCGCACCACGCGCTGGCCGTCGGAGGAGATGATGGCCTCCTCGGTCACCAGGTGGCGCAGGTTCTTGCGGATCGCCTCGCGCACCCGCTGGTCGTGCCGCCGCGCGTCGCGGATGCCGCGGCGGCGAAGTTCCCAAGGAAGCTCGGCCGTCATGGCCACCCCTCCCCGCGAAACCGGCTCACTTCTCGCGCGAGAGCAGCGAGGAGACGTACTTCAGCAGCTCGTTGGCGCAGGTGGCGCAGTACCCCTCGCGCTGGATGAGCGTCTGGACCACCTGGTTGATGCGCTTCAGCTCCTCCTCGTCCGGGTTGCGCGAGGTGACGGTCAAGCGGATGGTGTCCCGCCGCTCCTCGAAAAGCTGGCGCTCCAGGGCGGTGCGCAGCTTCTCGTGGGTGGTGTAGTCGAAGCGCTCGCCGCGGCGGTCGGCGATGGCCACCTTGCGCATGATCTCGTTGCGGAAGGCGTCCTTGCCGCTCTCCGAAACCGCCACCTTCTCCTCGATAGAGCGCATCAGGCGCTCGTCCGGCTCGCGCTCCTCGCCGGTCAGGGGATCGGTGATGCGGGTGTGTTCGAGGTAGGCTTCCACGTTGTCCAGGTAGTTCTCCAGGAGCGTCCGGATCTCGTCCTCGAAGGAGACGAAGAAAGCTTTCTGCACGTCGGTGCGCGCGATCTCGTCGTACTCGCGGCGGGCGTCGGCGATCAGCTGCTCGTACTCCTCGCGCTTCTCGCGGCTCAGCTCCGCCAGCTCCGCCACGCCTTCCTTCAGCGCCAGCAGGACGTCGATGGGGTTGACGCAGGTGGTGCCGGGGCGGGTGAAGGCGGCGGCGATCCGGTTCATCACGAAGCGAGGCGAGATCCCGTGCATCCCCTCGCCCTCGCTCTCGGCGCGGATCTTCCGCACGTCGCGCGCGCTGTAACCCTCCACCTCGTCGCCGTTGTAGAGGTGCATCTTCTTGACGCGGCTCAGCCCCGGCCGGGTCGAATCCTCCAGGCGCGTCATGACCGCGAACATGGAGGCGACCTCCAGCGTGTGCGGGGCGATGTGGACGCCGCGCAGGTTGGACTGGGCGAGCAGCTTCCTGTAGATGCGCACCTCCTCGGAGAGCTTCAGGTTGTACGGAAAGCGGACCGCGATCATCCGGTCGCGCAGCGCCTGAGAGGTCTCATCGTTGAGGAACTGCTGGTACTCCACCTCGTTGGTGTGCGCGATGACACACTCGTCGGCGTAGATGAGCGGGAAGCGTCCCGTCTTGATGTTCCGCTCCTGCGCCAGGGTGAGGAGCACGTACAGGAAGCGCGGGTCGGCCTTCAGCATCTCGATGAACTCCATCAGCCCGCGGTTGGCGATGTTCAGCTCGCCGTCGAAGCGGTAGGCGCGCGGGTCCGACTCGGCGCCGTACTCGCCGATGCGGGCCAGGTCCAGCGAGCCCACCAGCTCCGAGATGTCCTGGCTCTTGGGGTCGGAGGGGACGAAGGTGCCGATGCCGACGCGATCTTTTTCCGACAGGAAGATCCGCCGCACCGGCACGCGGTAGATATCGCCCTGGTAGGTCTCCCTCAGCTCCAGCGCGCAGCGCGGGCAGAGCTCGCCCTCGATGTCGATGCCGTACCGCTCCCGGAAGCTGGCGCGCAGACCGTGCGGGACGAGGTGGAGCGGGTCCTCGTGCTGGGGGCAGTCGGCGATGGCGTAGAGCGCCCCCTGCTCGGTACGCGAGTACTCTTCCAGCCCGCGCTTGAGCAGGATGACCAGCTCGGATTTGCCGCTGGAGGGGGGGCCGTAGAGGAGGAGGATGCGCCGCCGGACGTCCGAGCCCATGGCGGCCGCCTTGAAGTATTCGACCACCTGGGCCAGCGCCTCGTCCACCCCGAAGAGGTCGTCGGCGAAGAAGCGGTAGCGCTCGATGCCGGCCTGCTCGTCGACCTCCACGCCCCGCTCGCGGATCATGTCCCAGAGCCGCTCGTGCGCGCGCCGGGCCAGGCGCGGATCGTCGACGACCATCTGCAGATACTCGCGGAACGTGCCGCTCCAGGCTTGCTCGGCATGGGATCGGCGGTAGGCGTCGATCAGATCGAAGAGATCGTCCATGCCTGTGCACCTCCCGTCCCCGGCCCCTGCTGGCTGACCGGCAGGAACGGTTGTGCTTCAGTATTATAGGCCCGCGCCTGCGATGCGCAGCCCCAAAATCGGTATTATTCGTCAGAGCAGGCGGTACACATACTGGAAGGCCGGGAAAAAAGAGGGACTCTGCAGCAGAAACCGACGCGGGACCGCCGCGGCGTCAACGTATGGCCAGCAGTAGCGAGACCAGCGCCAGCAGCAGGAAGAGCGCTGCCAGCGGCCACCAACCCGGCTCGAGGGGACGGCCCCGCCGCGCGCGCGACGCCCGGCGGCGCGCCTCCTCGCTGCGCCGGCGCCGCTCGCGATCGCGCCGGTAGGCGTTCAGATCCCGTACGTCGCCCACGGCGCACACCCCCGCAGGATGTTCCGCCTCCAGTCTACACGCCCTGCCGCCGCTCCGGGCCGGCGCCTACCCCCCCTCCGCGCGCTTCGACATGCCCGCCCTCGCTTCGCTGTCGCCAGCTAAAGACCCGGCCGACCGATGTCGATCATGACCCCGGAGGGGTCGGGCCGCGCGGCTACGCACGTCGCGGCGGCCGGCCGCGCCGCTCCGAGCGCAGCGGGGACGCGCCGGGGCGCGGGGGGAGCAGACGTGTTGCGGAGACTGCTTCGCGTGGGTCTGGCGACGAAGATCCTGGGCGCCACGGCGGCCATGGTGGCGACGGTGCTGGCCGGCTCCGCCCTGGGCTACTGGGTGACGCAGCGGCTGGCGGCGGCGCAACCTGGCGCCGGCTGGGAGCGGCTGGGCACGGCTTGGTTGGCGGTGGCCGTCCTCGCTGCCGCGCTCGGCCTGGGAGGCGGCTGGCTGATCGCGCGGGAGGTGGTCGACCCCGTGCGCCGCGTCGCCCAGGCGGCGCGCCTGCTGGGCGAGGAGGGGCGCCTGGACGTCCGCGTGGCCCCGCGCCTTACCAGCTTCGACCTGGAGGTGCTCTCGTCCAGCTTCAACGCCATGGCCGACCGGCTGGCCGACGCGGTGGCGGCGCTGGGGGAGGCCTCGGAGCGGCTGGGCGCGGGCGCCGGCCAGATGGCCGAGCGGAGCCGCTCGGTAGCCGGCCTCCTGAAGAAGAGCCTGGAGGAGTTCGAGGCGGTCGGCCGAAGCGCCGCCGCCCAGGAGCGGGCGGGCGGGCAGATGGGCCAGGCACTGGGCGAGCTGCGGCTCGCCATCGAGCAGGTGGCCGCGGGAGCGACCGAACAGGCCCGGGACACGCAGGAGCTGAACGTGCTCCTCAACCGCATGGCCTCCCGTGTGGCCGGCATCCGCCAGGCCGTCGACGAGCTGGGCGGCGCCTACGGGCGCATCGCCGACGACGCCGCCCGCGGCCGCAGCGACCTGGAGTCGAGCCACGCGGGCATGGAGGCGCTGCGCGGCGCGGTCCTGGGCACCGCGGCCCGCGTGGAGGCGTTGGGCAAGGCCTCGCAGGAGATCGGGCGGATCGTCGAGAGCATCACCGAGATCGCCGACCAGACCAATCTTCTGGCGCTCAACGCGGCCATCGAGGCGGCGCGCGCCGGCGAGCACGGGCGCGGCTTCGCCGTGGTGGCCAGCGAGATCCGCCACCTGGCGGAGCGGAGCGGCGAGGCCAGCCGCGACATCGCCCGCCGGGTCGCGGCGCTGCGCGGCGAGACCGACGCGGTCGTGGCGGCCATGCGCGCCTCGAGTGAGCAGGTCAACCGCGGTTCGGCCGAGATCGAGCAGACGCTGGAGACGCTGGCCGGCATCTTCGAGCAGGTCCGCCGCGTGAAGGAGCCCATCGACGCCATCGCCGGCGCCGCGCAGGGCGCGGACGGCGACGCCCAGCAGGCCGTCCGCGCCATGGAGGGCGTGGCCGGGGTGGCGGAAGAGAACGCCGCCTCCGCCGAGCACATGGCCGCCTCCAGCCGCCGGGTCGAGCAAGCGGTGGAGGAGAACGGGCGTCTGGTGGCCGAGACCGTCCGGCGGCTGGAGGGGATGCGCGAGCTGCTGGAGAGGGCCGGCGGCGCGGTGGCCGAGGCGAGCGAGATGGCCGGCCAGATGGAGGAGCTGGCTCGCGGACTGGCGCGCATGGTCCGCCGCTACCGGGCGGGCGGGGGAAGGGAGGAGGTCGCATGAGCGTGCCGCTGGACGGGAGCGGCCACAGCACCGCGGAGGAGGCCGCCGCCGAGCAGGTGGTGGTGCTGGAGCTGGACGGACAGGCCTACGGCGCGGCCATCGGGTCGGTCCGCGAGGTGCTGGCCTTCCAGCCGGTCACCCGCGTGCCGCAGGCGCCGGCCTTCGTCCTGGGCGTCATCAACCTGCGCGGGCGGATCATCCCGGTGATCGACCTGCGGCGTCGTTTGGGCCTGCCGGCGGCCGAGCCGGGTCCCCTCTCGCGGATCGTGGTGGTGGAGGACGGTGAGGAGCTGGTCGGGATGCTGGTCGACGGGGTGAGCGAGGTGCTGGATGTCCCGCTCGCCCTGGTGGAACCTCCCGGGGAACTGGTGCGCGGCGAGGGAGTCTCCTTCCTGCGCGGCGTGGCGCGTCTGGAGGAGCGGCTGGTCATCCTGCTGGCGCTGGAGCGGGTGCTGGATGCCGAGGAGAAGTCGGCGGCGGCCCGCGCGGCGCACGCGGGGGCGTGAGCGGTGTCCGGCCACACCCCTTCCCTGGCGGGGTTGAGCGAGGAGGAGAGCCGGCTCTTCCTGCAGGAGGCCGAGGAGCTCCTGGAGACCCTGGAGGAAGGGCTGGTCGGCCTGGACGGGGCCGCCGGCGCCGAGGAGGTCCACCGTCTCTTCCGCGCCGCCCACACGCTGAAGGGTAACGCCGGCGCGGCCGGCCTGGAGGAGGTGGCCCGCCGCGCCCACGCGCTGGAGAGCGCGCTGGAGCCGCTCCGACAGGGGGCGCCTCCACCCGGCCGGGAGGAGGTCGACCGCATGCTGGCCGAGGTGGACGCCATGCGGGCCGAGCTCCGCCGCGCCTCGGGCGACGGGGCCGCGGACGGGAGGGAGGAGGGCGGGGAGGAGGAGAGCGAGGTCGAGGTCCGCTTCGCCGACGGGTGTCCCTTCCTCTCGGTCCGTTCCTACCAGGTGCTCCAGGCGGTGCGCGACGCGGGCGGCGAGGTGCTGGCCTCCGAGCCCGACGAGGCGGCCATCGAGGCGGGAGAGGAGTTCCAGCACCTGCGGCTGCGCTTCCTCGGCCCGGCGGAGGAAGTGTTGCGCGAGATTCGGGCGGTGCCCGACGTGGCCTCCGTCCGGCTTCTGGAGCGGCAACCGCCCGCCCGCGGCACGCGCCCGCCGGCGGGCGGCGCGCCGGCTCTCGCCGGCGGGCAGGCGGAGAGCCTGCGCGTCGAGGTCCGCCTGCTGGACCACCTGATGAACCTCATCGGCGAGCTGGTCGTCGACCGGAACCGCCTGGACGAGGCCGCCCGGCGGCTGACCGCCGCGGGGGACGGCGCCACCCTGGACGAGGTGGTCGAGCATCTGGCGCGGCTGAGCGAGGAGCTGCAGGAGACGGTGACGCGCGCGCGCATGCAGCCGCTCTCCTCGCTCTTCCGCCGCTTCCCGCGGCTGATGCGCGAGCTCGAGTCGAGCACGGGCAAGCTCTTCGACTTCGTGGTGGAGGGCGAATCGACGGAGCTCGACCGCTCGCTGGCGACGCTCGTCGCCGATCCCCTCGTCCACCTGCTGCGGAACGCCGTCGACCACGGCGTCGAGCCGCCCGAGGAGCGGCGCCGGGCGGGCAAGCCGGAGCGGGCGCGCATCGAGCTGCGGGCCTGGCGGGAGGAGAACACCATCCGCATCGCCGTCGCCGACGACGGCGCGGGCATCGATCCCGAGGCACTGCGCCGGCGCGCGGTGGAGAAGGGCTTCCTGAGCGCGGAAGAGGCTGCCCGCCTGGGCGACCGCGAGGCCGTGGAGCTGATCTTCCAGCCCGGCTTCTCCACCAGCCGCCAGGTGACGGAGATCTCCGGGCGCGGCGTCGGCATGGACGTGGTGCGCCGGAACGTGGAGCGGGTGGGCGGCCAGGTGGAGGTGGAGTCGCAGCCCGGCCGCGGGACGCGCTTCATCCTGGACCTGCCGCTGACGGTGGCCATCCTGCGCGTGCTGCTGGTGGAGGCGGGAGGCATCCCGCTCGCCGTCCCGCTGGCGGCCATCGACGAGGTGGTGGATCTGCGACCGGAGCGGGTGGAGCGCGTCGGCGGCCAGCCGGTGCTCCGCTGGCGCGAGCATGTCCTCGGGCTCACCTCGCTGGGCGCCGCGCTGGAGGGCCGCCGCAGCTGGGAGCCCGCGCCGGGCGAGAAGGGCCTCGTCGTCCGCCACCAGGGGCGGCGCCAGGTCTGGGCGGTGGAGCGGCTCCTGGGCGACCAGGAGGTGGTGGTCAAGGCGCTGGGGCGCTGGCTGGACGAGGTGCGAGGTCTGGCCGGGGCGGCCGTGCTGGGCGACGGGCGGGTCGCGCTGGTGCTGGACGTGGGCGGCGTCATGTTGGCCGCGCGGGTGGAGGGGTGAGCATGGGCATCGACGAGCTGGCCCGCGCCGTCGACGAGGGGCTGCGGCAGGCCGGGCAGGCGCTCTCCGCCATGCTCGGCCAGCCGGTGGAGTGCCGCCCGGAGGCGGTGCGGCGCGTGGGTGGACGTGAGCTGGAAGCGCTGATGGCGGGCCTGGAGGAGCCCGTGGAGGCGGTCTGCATCGACGTCCAGGGCGGCCTGGGCGGGACGGCCCTCCTGGCCTTCACGGCCGACTCCAGCCGCGAGCTGGTGGGGGCGCTGACGGGCGAGGCGCCGGAGGGCGATCTGGGCGAGATGGGGCGTTCGGTGCTGGCGGAGGTGGGCAACGTGACCGTCACGTCCTTCCTCAACGTGCTGGGCGAGAGGACGGGGAGCGTCACCGCGCCGTCGGTGCCGGAGGTGCTGGAGGCGCCGCTGGCGGCCGTGCTGGAGCGGGCGGCGGGTTCCCTCGGGGGCGGCGGGCAGGGTTCGCCCTGGCTCCTCTGCCGGGCGCGCTTCGAGGCCGCCGGCCGGCGCGTGCTGGCGCAGCTGGCCTACCTGCCGCAGCCGGCCCGCGTGGAGGGGGAGCCCGCATGAGCCGGGTGCTCGTCGTCGACGACTCGCAGTTCGTGCGCATGCGCACGGCCAAACTCCTGCGCGAACACGGCCACGAGGTGCTGGAGGCCGGCAACGGGCGCGAGGCGGTGGAGCTCTACGGGCGCGAGCGGCCGGACCTGGTCCTCCTCGACATCACCATGCCGGAGATGGACGGGCTGACGGCCCTGCGCGAGATCCTGGCCGCCGACGCGGGGGCGCGGGTGGTGATGTGCACGGCGCTGGCCCAGAAGGCGACGGTGCTGGAGGCCATCAAGGCCGGCGCCAAGGACTTCCTGGTCAAGCCCTTCGAGCCCGAGCGCGTCCTCCAGTCGGTGGAACGCTGGGGGAGCCCCCGGTGAGCGCCGGGGCGGGGGGCCCGGGGCCGGGGCCGTCCGCGGCGGCCGGGGCACGCCCGGGGAGCCGCCCGGTCCGCCTGATCCTCGTCGACGACTCGCGCTTCTTCCGCGCCCGGGTGCGGCGGGCGCTGGAGGCGACGGGCCGCATCCAGGTGGTGGCGGAGGCCGGAGACGGCGACGAGGCGCTGGAGCGGGCGGCGGACACGCCCGCCGACGTCCTCACGCTGGACATCGAGATGCCGCGCGTGGACGGCCTGACGGCCCTGGGGCGGATCATGCGCGAGCACCCGCTGCCCGTGGTGATGCTCTCCAGCCGGACGCGCATCGGCGCCGAGGCGACGGTAGAGGCGCTCCGCCTGGGCGCCATCGACTTCGTGCCCAAGCCCGACGGCCTGGAGCCCGACGGCTTCCGCGGCATGGTGGAGCAGCTGAGCCGGCGCGTCCTCCTGGCGGCCACCGCGGGCCTGGGCCGCTCCGGCCTGCGGCGGGCCGCCGCCCCGCCGGCGCCGCCGGCCCGCCGCCTGCCCGCGGGCGGCCCGGCCGAGCGGCTGGTGGTGATCGGCTCCTCCACCGGCGGCCCGCAGGCGCTCTACCGGCTGATGCCGCGCTGGCCGGCCGAGCTGGACGCCGGCCTGATCCTTGTCCAGCACATGCCGCCCGGCTTCACACACTCGCTGGCGGAGGGGCTGGACCGGGTGGCGCCCGTCGGCGTCCACGAGGCGGAGGAAGGCGAGACCGTGCGCGCCCGCCAGGCGCTGGTGGCGCCGGCCGGGCGCCATCTCCGCCTCTCGCCCGCGCGCCGGGTGCGCCTGGACGACGACCCGCCGCAGCACGGGGTCCGCCCCAGCGTCGACCCCACGCTGGAGAGCGCTGCGGCCGTCTGGGGTCCCCGGCTGGTGGCCGTCATCCTGACCGGCATGGGCTCCGACGGCACGCGCGGGGCGGCGGCGGTCCGCGCCGCGGGCGGCCACGTCATCGCCCAGTCCGAGGCCAGCTGCGTCGTCTACGGCATGCCGCGCTCGGTGGTGATGGCCGGCCTGGCGAACCGGGTGGTCGACCTGGAGGCGATCCCGCAGGCGCTGGCGCAGGTGCTGGGGGAGAGGCCGTGAGCGGCCGCAGGGAGACGGAGGGGATCCGCGAAGGCGAGGCCGCCTTCAGCGAGGTCGAGTGGCGCGGCTTCCTGGCGGCCTACCGCCGCCTGACCGGCCAGGACTTGGCCGCCTACCGGCGCGAGCAGCTGGAGAGGCGGCTGCGCGGCGCCGTGGCGCGGCTGGGGGGCGGGGATCTGGCTGGCCTCGTGGCGCGCATGGAGCGCGAGGAAGCGGTCCTCCGCCAGGTGGTCAGCTTCCTGACCATCCACGTCTCGGGCTTCTTCCGCAATCCGGAACAGTTCGAGCGCCTCCGCCGACACTGGATCCCGCGCGTGCGCGGGCAGGGGCAGGTGAGCGTCTGGTCGGCCGGCTGCGCCAGCGGACCGGAGCCGTACTCGCTGGCCATCCTCCTGGCCGAGGCCGGCCTGCTGGAGCGGAGCCGGATCCTGGCCACCGACGTTGACGACGTCGCCCTCGCCCGGGCCCGGGCCGGCGAGTACGCCGAGGAGGAGCTGGCGGGGCTGGACGCGCGGCGCAGGGCCGCCTGGCTGGAGCGGCTGCCTTCGGGCCTCCACCGCCTGCGCGGCGAGCTGCGCCGGGCCGTCCGCGTCGAGCGGCACGACCTGCTGACCGACCCGCCGCCGGGCCGCTTCGACTTGGTCCTCTGCCGGAACGTGCTCATCTACTTCACGCCGGAGGGGAAGGAGCGCGCGCTGGGCGGCCTGGCGGAGGCGCTCCGGCCGGGGGGCTGGCTGCTGCTGGGGAGCACGGAGAGCCTCTACGATCCGGGGCGCTTCGGGCTCCGGCCGGTCGGCCCCTTCCTGTACGAGGCGGGCGAGACTAAGCTGGGGCTGGACCCGAGAGGGGAGCGGATCTGACTGCTGCGTCTGCCCGTGGAACAGGTGGAGGCTCCGGTGACGCTGCGCGAGCCCGTCTACGACGCCAAGGGCCGGCTGCTGGCGGCGCGCGGCGCCGCGCTGGACCGGGCGGGGGCGGAGCGGCTGCGGGAGCGCGGCGTCCGCCACGTCTACGTGGAGGCCGCCGGCTTGGAGGACGTCCAGCCCTACGTCCCGCTCAGCCTCAAGCTGCAGCAGCAGGTGCTGGACTGGGCAGAG
Organism: Bacillota bacterium; assembly: GCA_023511835.1. Lineage (NCBI taxonomy): Bacteria > Bacillati > Bacillota > Bacillota bacterium. The sequence goes on from JAIMAT010000006.1 coordinate 41,816, forward strand.
GAGGCCTGGCAGGCGGTGCTGGCAGGCCCGCGCCCGCTCCCGCCCGAGCCGGCTCCCTCCCTGGCGGCGGCCGTCGTGGAGGAGCTGGCCGCCGCGCCGCGGGGCATCGCCCTGCCCGAGCCGGACGTGGCCGCCCCCTGGTACGCGCGCCGGGCGCTCCACGCGGCGGTGGGGGTGGCGGTGCTGGCCCTGGGCCGGCTGGGCGCCCGGGCCCGCGACGACCTGGTGCTGGCCGCCCTCCTCCACGACGCCGGTCTGGCGCTCCATCCGGTGGACGACCCGCGCCACGTGGAGGCCGCGCTGGCCCTGATGGAGCCGCCGCTGGCCTGGCCCGCCCGCGCCCGCGCGGCGGTCGCCCAGCACCACGAGCGCTACGACGGCTCCGGCTTCCCGCGCGGGCTGCGGGGGGAGGCCATCGACCCGGGCGCGCGCATCCTGGCGGTGATCGACACCTATATCGACCGCATCCACCCGGCCGAGGGGGAGGGGATGCCGCCCCACGAGGCGGTGGAGTACGTGCTGGCGGCGGCCGGCTACGACCTGGACATGGAGGTGGCGGCGGCCTTCGCCGACCTGGTCGTCCCCTACCCGGAAGGAAGCCTGGTCCGCCTGGGCGACGGCCGCCCCTGCGTGGTGGTGCGCGCGCCGCAGGGGGTGCGCGCGCGCCCGGTGGTGCGCGAGATCCGCTGGCGCGAGGGCCGCTGGGAGGGGCTGCCAGAGCGGACGATGGACCTGAGCGAGGCGGAGCATCGCACGTTGCTCATCGCCGGCCCCGTCTCGCGGGGCGGCGCGGGAGAGGGGCAGCCGGCGTGAGTCGCGACGGCGAGGCGCTCCGCGCCCGCCCGCTGGTGCGCGTCTCCACCTCCGCCGCGCGGGCGTTGCGGGAGGGGCGGGCCTGGGTCTACCGCGACGAGGTGCTGGAGGCGGAGGCGGGAGCCGCGCCCGGCCAGGTGGTCCGGCTCCGCTCGCAGCGCGGCCGCGACCTGGGATGCGGCTTCTTCAACCCGCGCTCGCAGCTGGCGGTCCGCCTGCTGGACCCGGACCCGTGGGCGCGCATCGACGCCGCCTGGTTCCGGCGGCGCCTGGAGGCCGCCTGGCGGTACCGGCGCGAGAGGCTGCCGGAGGCCGACGCCTGCCGCCTGGTCTTCGCCGAGGCCGACGGCCTTCCCGGCCTGATCGTCGACCGCTATGGGCCGGTGGTGGTGGTGGGCTTCCTGGCGGCGGGGCTGGAGCCCTTCCGGGAGGCGATCCTCGACCAGCTGGAGGAGATGCTGGCGCCGGAGGCGGTGGTGGAGCGGGAGGAGGCGGCGATCCGCCGGCGCGAGGGGCTGCCCTCCCGCTCGGGCGTGCTGCGCGGGCGGCTGCCGGAGGCGATCCGGATCCGCGAGGGGTCGCTCCGCTTCCTCGTGGACGTGCTGGGTGGACAGAAGACGGGCTGGTTCCTCGACCAGCGCGAGAACCGGCTGCGCGTGGCCGCCCTGGCCGCCGGGCGGCGGGTGCTGGACATGTTCACGCACACCGGCGGCTTCGCCCTGCAGGCGGCGGCCGGGGGCGCAGAGCAGGTGGAGGCCTGGGACAGCTCGGGCCCCGCCCTCGAGCTGGCCCGGGCCAACGCCGAGGAGAACGGGTTGGGGGAGCGGGTCCGCTTCCTGGAGGGGGACGCCTTCGCGGTCCTGCGGGAGAAGGTGGCCTCCGGCGCCCGCTACGACCTGGTGGTGCTCGACCCGCCGGCCTTCGCGCGCAGGACGGCCGACCTGGACGGCGCCTACCGGGGGTACAAGGAGATCAACCTCCAGGCCATGCGGCTCCTGGCGGCGGGCGGCCTCCTGGTCAGCTGCAGCTGCTCGCAACCGGTGCGCGCCGAGATGTTCGAGCAGATGCTGGTCGACGCGGCCGCCGACGCGGGTGCCTCCTTCCGCCTGCTGGAGCGGCGCGGGGCCTCCCCGGATCATCCGGTCCGGCTCGGGCACCCCGCCTCCGACTACCTCAAGTGCTTCGTGCTGGAGAGGTTGTGAGGGAGACCGCGGGACGGGCGGCGGCCCGCCCGGGCGAGGGGAGATGGGAAGGCTCGTGCAACTCTCGCCGAGGCTCTTGGCGATCGCCCGCCAGGTGCCGCCCGAGCGGGTGGTGGCCGACGTGGGCACCGACCACGCGCTGCTGCCGGTCTACCTGGTCTCCACCGGCATCGCGCCCCGGGCCATCGCCGTGGAGCTTCGCCGCGGGCCGCTGGACCAGGCGCTGCGCAACGTGCAGAGCTTCGGGCTCGCCGGCCAGGTGGAGCTGCGCCAGGGCGACGGGCTGGAGGCGCTGGCCCCGGGCGAGGCCGAGGTGGGCGTCATCGCCGGCCTGGGCGGAGACCGGATCGTGGAGATCCTGGAGGCGCGCCCCGAGGTGCGCGCCAGCATCCCCTGCTGGGTGCTCCAGCCCATGAGCCACGCAGGCGGTCTGCGGCGCTGGCTGGTCTCCCACGGCTACCGCCTGGCCGACGAGGAGCTGGTGGCCGAAGGCGGGCACGTCTACGAGGTGATCCGCGCCGAGCCCGGGCGCGAGCCGCCGCAGGAGGCGCTGATCATGGAGATCGGCCCGCGCCTCTGGGAGCGGAGGGAGCCGCTGCTCGCCCCGCTTCTCCGCCGGCGGCTCGAGGAGGTGGAGGCCCGCCTGGCCCGCCCCGCGGCCGCGGCCCAGGCCGGGCGGGGAGGCCTGGAGCGGCTGGCCGCGCGCCTGGCCGAGATGCTGGCCGAGCTCTCCCCGCGTTGAGGGGAGGGCGGCGGGGAGCCGTCAAGAGGTCTGGAGCGGCCGCTCCGGGCGCCCCGCGGCCGGTCCGGCCGGCCCTGCGGCGCCCAGCGCGCGCCGCAGGGCGGGCAGCGCCCGGCGTGCTTCCTCGTAGCCCTGCCGGATGATCTCCGCCGCCGAGGCGAAGTCGGTCAGGCCCGCCTCGCGCACCCTGGGCCGCAGCACCAGCGTGGCGTGCCGCTCCACGGTCGGCCGCGTCAGCGCCTCGCCCATCAGCTCGATGGCCTGCACGCCCACGTCGAAGGCGCTGCGCACGGGCCGACCTCCCGCGAAGCCCAGGTCGACGGCCACGACCACGCGCGCGCCCATGGCGCGCACCACGTCCACCGGCACGGCGTCCAGGACGCCGCCATCCACCAGGAGGCGTCCCTCCCAGATGAGCGGTTCGAAGAGGCCGGGGATGGCGGTGCTCGCCCGCACCGCCTCGGCGACGGAGAGGCGGGGCCCGGGGGCGGCGTCTTCCAGGCTGCGAGCCAGCACCCGCGCGCGGACGGGCGAGGCGAAGACCACACGCCGGCCGTGCGTCAGATCGGTGGCCACCACGGCCAGCGGAACCTCCAGCTCCTCGAAGCGGCGCCGGCCGAGCCACTCCTCCAGCAGCCGGCGAAGTCTCTCGCCGCGGATCAGTCCCAGCGGATAGGGGGGCAGCCAGTCGTTGGGCAGGCGGGCCCGCCCCAGCAGCCAGCGCGCCAGTGCGGCGCCCAGACGCGCCGGCCCCACCGCCAGGTCGTAGAGCCGTCGCGCCTCCAGCGAGCGGGCCAGCGACTCCATGGCCTCCGGGCTCCAGCCGGCGGCATAGAGCGCTCCGACCACGGCGCCCATGCTGGAGCCGGCCAGCAGCCCGGGGGGCAGGCTTGCCTCCACCAGCGCCTTGAGCACGCCCACATGGGCCAGGCCGCGCAGCCCGCCCGCGCCCAGCGCAAGGCCGAGGGCGGGGCGTGCCGGCGCCCGCCCCGCAGCGCGCCATGCGACGGCCGACACCGCCCTACCTCCCCGGGGCAGCCTATGCGGCGGAAGCCGAGGCGGGCGGCCAGAGGACCGCCCGCCGGGAAGCCGCCCGACCGGCCGGCCTAATAGACGAACTCGCGCAGGTCGTAGAGGGAACGGCGCGGTCCGCGCGGCCAGCGCGGTGCGCGAATGGCCTCGTCCAGTCGCCGGCGCTGCTCCTCCAGCTCGGCCTCGTCCAGCCGCCGGATCGACTGGGCGTCCATGGCCCGCTGGTAGGGAAGGCCCGGGATTTCGACGATGGGCGAGTAGTAGATCAGGTCCTCCGGCCCCAGCTCCATCTGGTTGATCAGCTCCGCCGTCGCCGACACGTGCTCCTCGGCGTAGGCCTCGCCCCCGGCGCCGAGGAGGAGGATCAGCCCCACGGCCAAGCCGGCGCGGTGGAGGTTGCGCACCGCCTGCAGGGCGTAGGAGGGCCTCCCGGGTTTGTGCAGGAAGCGGCTGAGCGCCTCGCTCCCGGTCTCCACACCCAGGTAGACGCGGCGCAGGCCTGCCGCCGCCAGCGCCTCCAGCTCCGCCACCGACTTCTCGCGCGTGTGGAAGAGGTCTTGAAAGACGTAGAACCCTTCGTAGGTGCCGGGATGGCTCTCCACGTAGCGGATGCGCTCGGCCGCCGTGGCACCCGGCGCCAGCGGGAAGACGGAGGACGCCTCCGCCATCCAGTGGAGGAGCCGATCCGTGGGCGCCATCAACGCGTTGCCGTCGCCGAGGAAGAGCGTCCGCCGGCCCAGCGCCGTGCCGCCCAGGAAGCGGCGCACCGCCGCCACGTGGCGGCGGAACTCGTCCACCGTCTTGGCGGCGAAGGGCCGGTCGCGGTAGAGGTCGCAGAAGGCGCACTTGTTGTACGAGCAGCCAGTGGTCGCCTGCAGGTAGACCGCCCGGTACTGGTCCGGCGGCAGGATGGAGACAGGCTGGTAGACCTCCAGGAAGCGCCGCACGTCCTCCTCCAGCCGCCTCTCGTCCCACGCCAGCGCCCGCTCCAGCCAGGGCCGCGCCAGCTCCTCCGGCGGCAGGGCGGCCTCGCGCAGGAGGTGCGCCACGCGCGGGGGCAGCTCCCAGCGCAGCTGTCCGTCGCCGTGCTCCAGCTGGCGCTGCGCCTCCCCGGCCAGCTCGGCCGTCACCCCGGCCAGGCGGGCCCGCTCGCCGGGCGAGAGCGCGCGCAGGCGCTTGCGGGAGGCACCGTCCTCCTCGGTGACGGCCTTCTCTACGACCTGGCCCGAGAGGCCGCGCTGGTAGACGACGCCGTCGAGGAAGAGGGTGGTCCACCGCCCCTCGCGATCGAAGGCGACGATGCGCCGGTGATCCCGGCTCAGGGTGAGCGTGTCCGGCTTGATGCTCAGCGTCAGTTCCGCCATGGCCCCACCGCCTCGGCTTCGGTTCCGGCTCGGCGGCCGCCCGGGAGGCTCAGCGACCGGGCGCGGCCTCCTCGTTCTCCTCCAAGATCTGCAGGTCGGCGTCGAAGCGGACCGAACGGCGCACGCCGTCGGCTTGGTAGACGATGCGGTAGAGGCCGTCGCCCAGGGAGCGGAGATCGACCACCTCACCGCGGCGCCCGAGCAGCTGCAGGACGGTGTCCGGTTCGCAGTAGGCGTTATGAATGTAGACCCCGTTCAGCGCCGCCACCTCCGCATGTGCAGGATCCTTCCGCAGGTCATGATACCCTCGCGGACCGGTGCCGTCGCGGCGGGAGGAGCCTGGCTCTCCAGCCTCCTCCTGCCGTTGACCGCCCCGCCCGGTGGGGGAAGAATAGCCTCGGCGAGTTGTCCAGGCGGTCGCGCGCGCTCCGGCGCGCGAGGAAAGTCCGAGCAGCGCAGGGCAGGGTGCCGGGTAACACCCGGTGAGGGCGACCTCAAGGAAAGTGCCACAGAGACCAGACCGCCGGTCGGGCGGTGAGCCGGCCGGCAAGGGTGAAACGGTGCGGTAAGAGCGCACCGGGGCTTGGGCGACCGGCCCGTCATGGCAAACCCCACCCGCTGCAAGGCCGAATAGGGGAGGGATGAGGCGGCCCGCGGACCTCCCGGGTTGGCCGCACGAGGCGCCGGGCGACCGGCGTCCCAGATGGATGACCGCCCACGACAGAACTCGGCTTACGGGCAACTCGCAGGCCGGCCGGCGGGGACCCCCCCGCGCAGGCCGGCCGCACGCTTGCCGCGCGCCGCGCCGGATCAGTGGGCCGGCCGGTGCTCGGAGCCCACGACGGGCGCGGCCTCGGCGCTCTCCGCGAACCGGGCGGCCTCCGCGGGGAGGCAGTGGGGGCAGGGCCGGAACTTCTCCTGCAGGGCGGCCTGAAGCGAGTCGGGGATGAAGCCGACGGCCTTCCCCTGGCGGAGCGCCTCCAGCGTTCCGCACTCCGGCCGCTCGTTGAGCAGGTCGTGCACGAGCCGGCTTCCTGTCTCTCCGAGAAAACGTTGCGTGGAACGGCTGGGTACGGCGTGCACGTCGGGCACCTCCTCGAGGATCGCAGGTATGGCCAGCCGCCCGTCCCTTCCCGAGTGTAGCGCGCCGCCGGATGGCAGGCACCGCCATGGCCGCCCCGGGCGGCGACGATAAAATGGGGGCGGGGTGAGACGGTGGCCACGGCGGAGGAACGCCTGGACGGAGACGGGATGCGGGCGCTGGCCGAGGCTTGGCTCGCCCGCCGGGGCGTCACCCTGGAGGCCGTCGCCGAGCTGGTACTCGAGCTTCAGGCCAAGTATGTCCCGGGTCTCACCCTGGAGGCCTGCCGGGAGAGCGTGGAGCGCGTCCTGGAGAAGCGTGAGGTGCAGAATGCCATCTTCACCGGCATCGCCCTGGACGAGCTGGCCGAACGCGGCCGGATCGCCCAGCCCCTGGGGGCCATGCTCCGCCGCGACGACTCGCTCTACGGCATCGACGAGGTCTTGGCCCTCTCCATCACCAACGTCTACGGGTCCATCGGCCTGACCAACTTCGGCTACCTCGACAAGACCAAGCCCGGCGTGATCGGCCGCATCAACAACGACACCCGACACGTCAACACCTTCCTCGACGACCTGGTCTCGGCCCTGGCGGCGGCGGCGGCCGCCCGCATCGCCCACGCCGCGCGCGACGGCGATCGGCCGCGAAGCGACGGTCTCTGAGGGGACGGCCGGCGGGCGCCGGCGCTCAGCCGGAAGACGGAGCGGCGGCGGGGCAGACCGGCCGGAAGCCGCAGCCCGGGCAGGAGGCGGCGCGACCGGGGTAGTCGTCGGCCGTCCGCGCCTCGCCGAGCCTTTCCAGCAGGGCGTCCAGCCCTTCGCCCGCGCGGCGGAGAACGGCTCCGTCCGACGGCAGGAGCGTCCTCCCGCCGCTGGCCAGCCAGGCCACCTCCACCCGTTCCAGCGGCGCCTCCAGCGCCTCCGGCGCCATGCGCGCGTAGGCGGCCAGCTGGTAGGCGTACCCTTCCAGCGCCCGCTCCTCCTCGCCGGGACGGAGGCGATCGGTCTTGAAGTCCAGGACGACCAGCCGCCCCCGGTCGTTGATCCAGGCCCGGTCCAGGCGCCCGCTGAGCAGCCATCCTCCCGCCCGGGCGACCAGCGGCAGCTCGCGCCAGAGCCGGCCGGCCCGCTCCGCCTCCGCCTGCTCCAGGAAGCCGGGCGAGTCGAGGTAGCGCTGCAGCTCCGCCTCCATCCGGGGGAGTTCGGCCTGCACACCTTCCTCCGCCAGACCGAGAAGCCGGGCCTGGCGGCGGATCACCTCCCGCAGGACCGGCCCTCCGCCGGCGCCGGGGGCGGCCGGGAGCGCCTCCAGCACGGCGTGGACCAGCGCGCCGCGCTCGGTGCCGGAGAGGAGGCCGGCCCGCGACGGTCCCCGCGCGTCACCCCTCGGGCCGGCCTCCGAGGGCGCCGGGGGTTCCGGCCAGCCGCGCACGTAGAGGTAGTAGAAGAGCCGGGGGCAGCGGTGCCAGACGTTGAGCGCCGTCACGGGCAGCGGCTGGCGGCGGTCCGGCTGCTCCGGGGCCCGGTCCGTCGCGGGCGGGGCCGGGGCGGGAGCGGCCGCGGCCGGGACGACCGGCTCCGGCCGGACCGGTCCCCCCGGGGGGGCCGGTTCCGCCTCCGGCTCCAGGCGGCTGAGGCGGACGGTGGCGACGACCCCGGTGACGGGGTCCTCCAGCCTGCGCTCGGAGGGGAGGGGATCGCCCGCGCCCAGCTCCAGCGCCCACCAGAGCCACTCGAACCAACTCTGCATGGAGTCGGGATGGCGGGCCGTGTCGGGGCCGTGGCCGCGGCCGGAGGGCGACGCGCTGAGCCAGAGGTAGTCGCGCGCGCGCGTCATGGCCACGTAGAGCAGGCGCTTCTCCTCCGCCACGGCGGCCTTTCGCTCCTCCGCCTTCAGCCGGCCGTAGAGGCTCTGCTCGCCCGCCGCCTGCAGGGGCAGCGCGAGGCCCGCCTCGCGGCGGTAGAGCGGGCCCGCGCGGCGACCGCCGTGCAGGGAGCGCTCGAGGCGGGGCAGGATCACCCAGGGGAATTCCAGGCCCTTGGCGGCATGGACGGTCAGCAGGTGGACGGCATCGGCGGCCTCGGCCTGGGGTGCCGGTTCGCCCTGGCGGTCCATCGCCAGGAGCGCCTCCAGCTCCTCCGACACCTCCTCCGGCGTCACCAGGCCGCGCGCCTCCAGCGAGGCCACGCGCCCCAGGAAGGCCTCCACGTTGGCCAGGCGGCGGCCGCTGTCGGCGAAGGGCTCGAAGGTGGCGAGGTAGCCCGATTCGACCAGCGCCTCCTCCAGCAGGCCGGAGAGGGGGCGGCGCGGCAGCTCTTCCAGCCAGGTCGTCAGGTGGCGCTGTGCCTCGGCCAGCCCCCGGCGGTCGTCCTCGGCGAGGCCGGGGTCGCGCAGCGCCGTGCCCGCCTCCAGCGCGTGCCAGAGCGTGGCGGCGGGCTCTCCCGCCTCGCGCAGCCGGTCGCGGGCCCGGACCAGCCAGGTGATGCCGGCGTCGCTGACGGCGAAGAAGGGCGAGCGGAGCAGCGCCGCCAGCGCCAGCTCGTCGGCCGGGTTGCGCAGCCAGCGGACGAGGCGGAGCAGGTCGCGCACCTCCTCGCGCTGGAAGTAGCCGCGTCCCGCCCCCACCACGAAGGGGACACCCGCCTCGCGCAGCGCTTCCTGCCAGGGAAGGAGGTCGCCCAGGGCGCGCGCCAGCACGGCGAAGTCGCCGTAGCGCGGCGGCCGTCCCTCCGGGGAGGCCGCATCGCGGCGCACCAGCGGGCGGCCGGACCGCACCACGCGGAGGATGGCGGCCGTCCAGTGGCGCGCCTCGCGGCGGCTCCTCTCCGCCTGCGGGAGCGGCTCCGCGGGCGGTTCCAGCAGGAGAAAGAGCAGCCGCGGCTCCCCCTCCCCCTCCGCCTCCGGCGCGGCCGGACGGGCGGGACGGGCTGCCTCGAAGACCACGCCGTCGCCGCCGTCGGCCAGGAGGCGGGCGAAGAGCCGGTTGACGAAGGCGATGAGGCGCGGCTCGCTGCGGAAGTTGTGCGGCAGGGCGAGGCGCCGCCCGCCGGCTTGCTCCAGCTCGCGCGAGGCGGCGGCGAAGACGCGCACGTCGGCGCCGCGGAAGCGGTAGATGGACTGCTTGGCGTCGCCCACCAGGTAGAGCTCGCCCCGCGCCGGCCAGCCCGTCAGCAGGCGGAAAAAGGACCACTGGAGGCGGTCGGTGTCCTGGAACTCGTCGACCAGGACGGCGCGAAAAGGCGGCGGCGCGCCCGCGGCGGCGCGTCGCTCGAGGAGCTGTAGCGCGCGCACCAGCAGGTCGTCGAAGTCCACCGCCTCGCGCTCCGCCTTGGAACGGGCATAGGCCTCGTCCACCGCCTCCAGCGCCGACAGGAAGCCGGGCGCCAACCCCATCCAGATCAGGTCGCCGGCGAGGCCCTCCAGCTCCTCCGCGAGCTCGCGCAGGCGCCGCATGCCCGCCTGCAGGGGGCGTGCCACCGAGCCGGCGGCGAGGCGGCGGGCGGCCTCCAGCAGCCCGGCCGGACCGTCGGGGCCGGCTTCGGGCGAGGCCAGGCGCTCGGCCAGCCGCCCCAGCGTCGGCGCCAGCGCCTCCAGACGCTCGAGGCGCTCCCGGCTGGCGGATGGCAGGTCGCGGCGAGGCAGCGCCAGCAGCCCGTCCACGGTGGCGACGAGCTCGCCCGCGAGCCGTCCGGCCTGCCGCCGGCGCTCCTCCAGGGCGGCCAGCGTCTGCCGCCGCGCCTCGGCGGGCGTGCTCCGCTCCCGGCCGAGCAGCGCCAGGCTCTCCAGGAGCCACTCCAGCGTCCGCTCCGGCCCCAGTTCCGCCACCGCGGAGGCGGTCTCGGCGTCTGTGCCCACGGCGGCGTGGAGCGCCTCGACGGCCGCCTTCCTGCGTAGGATCGCCGCCTCGTCCTCGTCCAGCACGCGGAAGCCCGGAACCAGTCCCGCTTCCAGCGGAGCCTGGCGGAGGAGACGCGCGGCCAGACTGTGGATGGTGCCCACCCAGGCGCGCTCGGCGAAGCGCTCCGCCAGCTCGTGCGAGCGCGGGTCGCCGCGCCGGGCCAGCTCCTGGCGGAGGCGGAGGCGCAGCTCGGCGCCGGCGCGCTCGGTGAAGGTGACGGCCGCCACATGCTCGGGTTCCAGCCCCCGGTCGAGCAGGCGGAGGAAGCGGGCGACCAGCACCGCCGTCTTCCCCGATCCGGCAGCGGCCCCGACCACCGTGCTGCCCGCGCCGCCGATGGCGGCGCGCTGCTCATCCGTCCACTCGGCTTCCACCGGCTGCCGCCTCCCTGCTCGTCTCCCACCAGCTGCGCTTGGCGCCCAGGCGCGCCGGCTCCACGCGGCAGACCTCGGCCGCCGGGCAGCCGGGCGGGCAGTCCGCCGCCGGCAGGACCGGGAAGCGACCGGCCTGGATGGCCACCCCCACCAAGGCCAGGCGTTCGGGCAGCCGCTCCAGCAGCTCCCGCCAGAGGGCGTCCGGCAGATAGCCGGGCTCCGTCCTCCCCAGGTCCACCAGCCGCCGCGCCTCCAGGCGCCAGAGACCGCGGCGCACGTCCAGGTCGCGCAGGTTGTACCAGGCGGCGCCCAGCACCCGCCGCGACGGCTGGCGCTGCTCCCAGGCCAGCGCGTAGGCCGGCAGCTGCACGTCCCGCAGCTCCAACACCGCCCGCGCGTCGCGGTCGGAGCGCTTGTAGTCGTAGATGACCACCTCGCCGTCGCCGCCGTCCACCCGGTCGGCGCGCCCCGGCAGCCGCCAGGCGCGACCGTCGGCGCCCGTGAAGGAGAGTTCGAGCTCCGCCTCCACCGCCAGCGGCCGCAGGTCGTAGCCCGCGCGCGCGCGGCCGGCCTCCGCGCGCAGCCAGGCCTCCAGGAGGCGCCGGAGCGAGCGCCGCGCGCCCTCCACCGCCGCCGGCGGCGGCAGCGCCCGCGCCGACCAGTCGTCCAGGAGCGCCTCCAGCTCCGCTTCCGCCCGCCGTCGGACCGGCTCGCCCTCCAGCTCCGCCAGGGGACGCCCCAGCAGGGGGCGGAGCAGCGACGCCAGCAGCCGGTGGAGCAGGTTCCCCTCGTCCAGCGGCGTCAGCGCTTGTGCGGGTACCGGAGGGGTGCGGAGCCGCCACTCGTGGACGACCAGAAACTGGAAGGGGCAGGTGAGGTAGGCGTTGACCGCCGTCACGTCCAGATGGGCCCCGCCCTCGTGGCGCGCCGTAAGGTAGGCGACGAGCCGCCGGTCGCCCTCCAGCCAGCCCTGCCAGGCGTCGAGGCGCGGCGAGCGCCGGCTGCGCTCGGCCCTGCGGCGGCGCTCCAGCGAAGCGGGATCCGGTCCGCGGCCGCACGCCAGGGCCGCGCGCAGGGGCGTGGCGAAGGGGGGAGGAGCGGTCGCCTCCGTCTCCGCCACCGGCGGCAGGAGCGTGGAAGGCTCCAGGGGGCTGGCGCCCTCGAAGCGGGGCAGGCTGAACCAGAGCTCCGCGCCGGCGGCGCAGGCCGCCCGGAAGAGGAAGCGCTCCCTGAGGCGCAGGCTCTCCCGGCTCTCGAGGCGGAGGCCGCGACGGCGGAGCCGCTCCCGCAGCTCCTCGCCCAGCAGACCGTCGGGATGGTAGGCTTGCGGCCAGCCACCCTCGTGCAGGCCGAGGAGGACGAGGCGGCGGACCGGCAACCCGCGCAGCTCCGAGGGATGGACCAGGCGGGGGGCCCGGGGACTCTCCGCCGGACGTCGCACCGCGGCCAGGGAGAGCGCCTGGCCCAGCTGCTCCAGGAAGCGTCCACCCTCCATCGCCTCGTCGCCTTCCACCCGCTCCAGGCTCCGCTGGAACTCCCGGAGGCTCTCCCATTCCTGCGCACGCAGCGAGCGCTCCCCGGGCTCGCGTGCCGCCAGGACGTCCGGCGCCCCCATCGCCTCCGCCAGTTGCAGCAGGCTAGCCAGGAGCCTCGAGGGGCGGCCGCCTGCGGGCACGGCCTCCTCCAGCCGGCGGCGCAGCGCCGACCACCCGCCCACGAGCGCCTCCCAGGGCAGCAGGCGCAGCTCCGGGTCGGCGCCGGCGGTGGCCGCCCGCACCTGCAAGCGAGCGGACCAGTCGCCGTCGGGCGCCTCGCCGGCCGCCGCCAGGGCGGCAAGCAGAAGGGAAGGATCGCCGGCCGGCGCCCAGAGCCGGCTACGCAGGAGCGAGGCGGCGGCTCGGGCGCCGGGGCGCCAGCGCAGGCGGGCGAGGTCCAAGAGGGCGCGGCCGGAGGGCGTCCGGTCGAGGCGCTCCTCCCGTGCCGGTGCCGGCAGGCCGTGGGCCCTGCAGGCGCGCGCCAGCGCCTCCAGGTAGAGGCCCGGCGTACGTGCCACCAAAAGCGTCTCCTCCGGCTCCTCGGCGGTTAGCGCCAGCGCCTGCCCCACCTCCTCGCTCCGGTCGGCGGGACGGAGGAGGCGCGGCGGCGTGGCGCCGTCCGGGCCGGGGCCGTCTTCCTCCCCGGAAGGCCAGGCCGGCGCCTCCTCCGGCGCGAGCCCGTCCGGGTCGAAGAGCGGCGCGAAGGAGGCGAGCGCGCGGCGGTCCGCCTCGTCGGCCGGATCGCCCGCCCAGAGGAGGAAGGACTCTTCCACCTCCGCACCCGAGACGGCCGCCAGGAGGCGCGCCTGCGCGGGCGTCAGGTCGTGGAAGCCATCCAGCACCAGCCGCAGGGGGACGTGCCGCCCGCCGGCCCCGCCGGCCGTCCGCCGGCGTGCGGCGGCCAGCCGGGCGGCCACCAGGTACTCCGCGGCCCCGTCGCGCAGGTCCGCCCGCTCCAGCTCCTCGCGGTAGCGGCGGTAGAGGCCGGCCAGAAGCTCCGCCGGCAGAGGGGGCTCGCGGCCGGCCTCCGCGCGGGCCTCCCGCAGGAGCCGCTCCAGCTCCGGTGGCTCCGCGCCCGCCTGCTCCAGCTCCAGGAAGAGCCCGCCCAGGGCCACCGCCAGGTGCGGGCGATCCCCGTGCCCGGCCAGCGGCCCGGCCTCACCCGCCGCCTCCAGCTCGCGGACCAGTCGCCCCACCAGCCAGGCCCGCGCCGCCTCGTCGAGCGGCCGGAGCGCCCGGCCCTCCACCGCCAGCACGCGCCCGGCCAGCTCGTGCAGGGTGGCCAGACGCCCGCGCAGAAAGAGCGGCGGCCTCTCGGCCCACTCCCGCTCCGCCTCCCGCCGCAGCGCGGCGGTGGCGGCCAGCCAGAGCCACTGGCCCGCGGGCGGCTCGGAGGCCATGCGCGCCAGGAGCCAGCCGACCGCCCGGCGGCGATCCCCCGGCCGGAGGGCGGGGAAGAGATGCCAGGCCATACGCACATCACCTCCAGCCCGCCAGCAGTGCTTCGCGACGCGCAGGCGCCCCCCTCTCGCCAGGTGGTGCTAGGATCGGTGCATAGGCGGGGGTGGGGTGCGCGCGTGAAGGGCTGGCCGGAGGCCTACGTCCGCTTCGTCGAGCTCTTCAATCAGGGCCGTTACTTCGAGAGCCACGAGGTGCTCGAGAAGCTCTGGCTCCGCGCCGGGCGGGACCGCTTCTACCAGGCGCTGATCATCCTGGCGGCCGCCCACGTCCACGCCGGCCGCGGCAACTTACGGGGCTTCCGCAGGCACCTGGAACAGGCGGCGGCCATGCTGGAGGGCTATCCGCCCCGTTTCCGGGGGCTCGACGTGGACGGGCTGCGGGGCTGGATTCGGCGCACGCTGGAGCGCTTCGGGGCCGCGCCCGAAGCGCTGCCGGAGGCCGCGGCCGCGCCCCCGACGCTGGAGCTCTCCCCTCCGGGCAGCGCGGCGGAGGTGCAAGAGGGGGAATCGCCGTGAAACTTTCGCTGCCTTCCTATGGGGCGCCCGACGAGGTGCGGGAGCGGATCTTCCGGAGTGCGACCCGCCTCTTCGCCCAGCACGGCTTTGCGGGCGTCTCCGTGCGCGCCATCGCCGAGGCGGCCAACACCACCAAGCCGATGATCTACTACTACTTCGGAAACAAGGAGCAGCTCTACCGGACGGTGGTCACCGAGCACCTGGAGCGGTTGGCCCAGGCGACGGAGGCGGCCCTGGCGCGAGCGCGTACGCTGGAGACGGGCATCCGGCGCTTCGTCGTCGTCTACCTGCGCTATTTCACAGGCTACGGGCCTTCCATGCAGATCGTGGCGCGGGAGATGTTCGGCTTCGGGGAACAGCCGCTCCGGGAGGTCCGGCTCCTCTACTTCGGCCGTCTCGTAGGCACGTTGAGCGGTTTCGTGCAGCGCTTCCTGCCGCGCGCGCCGGCGCGGGAGGCGCGCGCCGGCGCGCTGACCATCCTGGGCATCGTCAATATCTTCCTGGTCCAGCGGCTGGTGGAGAGCCAGGGCCACCTGGATGTGCGGCGTGTGCTCGAGCAGGTTCTCCGGGTCTACCTGCCCGCCTTCGGGGTACGCTCCGGCTCCTGGCCCGGGCTCCCGGCGGGGGCGCCGGCCGATCCGCTGGCGGGCGCGGGAGCCGCGGTGGAGACCAGATAGCGGGCCGCCTCCCGCCCCAGCATCCCGGGCCGCAGGCCGGCCGCCATGGCCTCGCGGGTGACCGACTCCAGCGGCGCCTCGAGGAGTTCGGAGACGGTGCGCACGCCCACGGCGCGGCCGGCCAGGATGCGCCGCCCGGCCAGACGGTCGTCGAGCAACGCCACGTCCAAGGCGCCGCACATCAGGTAGCCGCGGTCTCCCGCCAGCACGGCCAGGTGGGTGCGGGGGAGCTCGATCTCGATGCCGGTGAGGCCGACGCCGTCGATCACGACGGGAAAGAGCCTGACCACGACGCTCCACCTCCGGTCCCGGGGGCTGCCTTCCCCCGCGGGCCGGTATATTCGCCGCCTGCCGGTGCGGTGAGCGAAGGCGGTGGTGGCATGGCCGCGCATGTCGTCCTGCTCTTCGTAGACGGCGTCGGCGTCCCCGCCGAGGCGCAGGACAGCCCGCTGGCCGACCCGGCCCTGCCCACGTGGCGGCTGCTGGGCGGCGACGCGCCGCCGTCCGGGCGCCGACCGCGTCCGGGATCGCTGGCGACGCTGGTCCCGGTGGACGCGGGCCTGGGCGTGCCGGGTCTGCCCCAGAGCGCCACCGGCCAGACCACCATCCTCACCGGTGTCAACGCCGCGGCACGCCTGGGCCACCACCGCGGCGGCCAGCCGACGCCCACGCTGATCCGCCTCCTGCGCGCCGACAACCTCTTTCTGCGCCTGCGTGCCGCGGGCCGGAGCGTGGCCTGGGCCAACGCCCACCCCGCCGACTACGAGGCGTGGTTCGAGCGCTTCCGCCAGCTCTGGCACTCCCAGGAAGCAGAGCACCGCCGCGTCGACCTCCGCCTCCGTCCGCCCGACCCGCGGCGCCCGCCCTGGCTGCGGCCTTCCGCCAGTGCCTGGGCCGCTGACGCCGCCGGCCTGCGGCCGCGCGGCCCGGCCGAGGCCGAGGCGGGGCTGGCCATCCCGCACGACCTGGGCCCGGATCCCCGAGAGGCCGGCCGCCGGCTCGCCCGGCTGGCCCGCCTCCACCACCTGACCTACTTCGAATACTGGCTGACGGACCAGGCCGGTCACCTGCAGGCGGCCAACCTCGTCCGGAGCCGGCTGGCGGATCTGGATGCCTTCCTGGCGGCCTTCCTGGAGGAGGTCGACCTGGCCGAGACACTCCTCCTGGTCGTCAGCGACCACGGCAACGCGGAGGACCTGCGCAGCCGCCGCCACACCGCCAACCCGGCGCTGGTGGCGCTGGCCGGCAGCGACCGGGAAGCGCTGGCCGGCCGGCTGGGGGGCCTGGCGGACGTGGCGGGGGTGGTGGAGGAGGCGCTGGGTCTATCCGGCCCGCGACCGATTGCGGCGGTTGGAGGAGGCTGAGGGAAGATCGGAACGGGGGGAACGAGATGCGCGTGGAGGATGTGATGAGCCGTCCGGTGGTCACCGTCGGCCCGGGAACCAGCCTGCGCGAGGCGTGGGAGCTGGTGCGCAGCCGCGGCTTCCGCCACCTGCCGGTGGTGGACGGGGGCCGCCTCGTGGGCATCCTCTCGGACCGCGACCTGCGCGACGCGGCGCCGTCGTCGCTGGAGAGCCGGCCTGAGACCGTCACCTTCGACCGCACGCCGGTCCGCTACGTGATGATGACGCCGGTGGAGACGGTGGGCGCCGGCGAACCCGTCGAGGAGGCTGCGGCGCTGATGCTGGACCGGAAGGTGAGCGCCCTGCCGGTGGTGAACGACCAGGGGGATCTGGTCGGCATCGTCACCACCAGCGACCTGCTCCGCCACCTGGCCGAGCTTACCGGCGTCCTGGCGGGCGGCAGTTCGCGCATCGCCGTCCACCTGCGCCGGGATCCGGGGGCCCTGGCCCGGCTGGGTGCCGCGCTGGAGCGGGCCGACCGTTGCGTCCTCAGCATGCTGAGCCAGCCGGAGGGCGACGGCTGCAGGGTGATCCTCCGCCTGGAGGGCATCGACCCGCGCCCGGCCGTCCGCGAACTCCGGCAGGCCGGTTTCGAGGTGGAGTGGCCGGAGGCATGAACGGGGCGGGCCGGTTCGCCGGCACCATCCCGGCCTCCGGGAGGAGGTGGCTCTATGGCAGAGTCGTCGCCGGCCGGCGCGGCCGGCTGGTCCAACCCCGACGATGGCGCGATCCGGGAACTATTGCGCGAGGCCCGGACGGTCGCGGTCGTGGGCCTCTCGCCCAAGCCGGAGCGGCCGAGCCACGGTGTGGCGCGTTACCTGCAGGAGCACGGCTACCGCATCATCCCGGTCAACCCCGGCCATGCGGCGATCCTGGGCGAGATCTGCTATCCCAGCCTCCAGGCGATCCCTGCGGAGGTGCAGGTCGACGTGGTCGACGTCTTCCGCCGGCCGGAGGAGGTCCCGGGCGTGGTCGAGGAGACGCTTCGCCGTGGCGGCGTCCGCGCGCTCTGGCTGCAGCTGGGCGTCATCGCCCCGGAGGCGGCGCGGCGGGCGCGCGAGGCCGGCCTCTTGGTGGTCATGGACCGCTGCATGAAAGTGGAGCATGAACGACTCCTGGGGGCCTAGCGGGCCCCTGGCCGGCCGGTGGCGGCACCGCGCTATAATGCAGCCCAGCGGAAGGAGGTCGGTGGTGGGCTACCGCTACTTCACGGTCGCCGAGGCGAACGCGCTCCTGCCCCTGTTGGAGGATCGCATCCTGCTGCTGCAGCGGCTTTTGCGCGAGGGGCGGCAGCATGCGGAGGCCAGCGAGCGGATCCGCGCCGTCGGACGGCGCGCCGACGGGCGCCTGATCATGCAGGCGGACTATCGCCTCGAGCGGCAGGCCGTGCGGCAGCTGCTGCGCGAGGGGCGGGGCGTGGTGGCGGAGCTGGAGGCGCTGGGCTGCCAGCTGCGCGACGTCGAGACCGGCATCGTCGACTTCCCCACCCTCCTGGAGGGGCGCGACGCCATGCTCTGCTGGCAGATTGGCGAAAGCTACGTCGGCCACTATCATGGGGTGCACGACGGTTTCGGTGACCGGAGGCCGCTGGCCCCGGAGTCGCACAGCCTCCCCGCGGGGCGCCGCCGCCCGCGCTAGGCCCGCCCGGCGTGCCGGCGGGCGGGGGATCAGGCGGGCCCTCGGGTGCGTGGGCCGCCGAGCCTGGAGGGAGGGGTCGCCGCCGTGGCGGTCCTGTTGAAGGACGACCTCAGCCAGGAGCTGCCGCTCCTCCTCGCCGACCAGGAGTGGCTGGGAGCGCTCCGCATCCTCCCGTCGGTCGACTCCACCAACGAGGCGGTCAAGCGGATGGCCTCCGAGGGGGCCGCCGAGTGGACGGTCGTGGTGGCCGAGGAGCAGAAGAGCGGTCGGGCGGCGGGGCGGCGCCGCTGGTACTCGCCCAGGGGTGGGGGCCTCTGGCTTTCTGTCCTGGTCCGGCCCTCCGCCGGCCAGGGTGACGCCGGCGTCCTGACGCTGGCGGCTGCCGTTGCGGCGGCCGAGGCGGTGGAGGAGCAGTCGGGCCTCTCCCCCCGCATCCTCTGGCCGGGAGAGTTGCAGCTCTCGGGGCGCACCTTCGGGGGCGTCTTCGTCGAACTCTCGTACCAGGGCAGCCGGCCGGCCTTTGCCGTCCTCGGGGTGGGTCTCGACGTCAACCTGACCGCCCTCGACCTTCCGCCGGCGGCCCGCCTGCCCACCACCTCGCTGGTTCGCGCGCTGGGACGGCCGGTTCCCCGGGCGGAGCTGGGGCGGGCGCTCCTGGTGCGCCTCCACCGGTACGTCGAGGAGCAGCGCGCGGGGAGGCTCGCGGGCCTGCTGGCCGCCTACGTCTCCCGGCTGGCCGGCCTGGGCGAGGAGGTGACGCTCGTGCGGGGCGGCGAGCGTCTCCGCGGGCGCTTGATGGCGGTGCGGGCCGACGGCGGGCTGGAGCTGGTGACGGAGGACGGTACCGTCCGCGTCGTCCACTCCGGACGCCTCTCGCTGGCTCCGGAGAGGTAGGGAGCCTTTCATGCCGGGCAGGATCACCGACGTCCCCGGGCTGCGGGTGGGCCACGCCCAGGACGAGGAAGCGCTGACGGGCTGCACCGTCGTCCTCCCCGAGCGGCCGGCGGTCTGCGGGGTGGACGTGCGCGGCTCCGCCCCGGGCACGCGCGAGACGGACCTGCTGCGGCCGGGCCGGCTCGTCGAGCGAGTGGACGCCGTGCTGCTGGCCGGCGGCAGCGCCTTCGGGCTGGCCGCGGCCGACGGCGTGATGCGCTGGCTGGAAGAGCACGGGCGAGGCTACCCGGCGGGCGCTACCCGCGTGCCCATCGTGCCCGCCGCCGTCATCTACGACCTCGACCTCGGCCGCGCCGACCGCCGTCCCGACGCCGCCATGGGCTACTTGGCCGCCGCCCAGGCGCGCGTCGATTTCGCCGAGGGAAACGTGGGTGCCGGCACGGGGGCCACGGTCGGCAAGGCGCTGGGTGTGGCCCACGCCACCAAGTCCGGCCTTGGCTCCGCCTCCCTGCGGCTGGACAGCGGCGTGACGGTGGGCGCGCTGGCCGTGGTCAACGCCTTCGGGGAAGTGCGCGATCCCGAGACTGGGCGGCGCTTGGCCGGCCCCACCAACCCCTTGACCGGCGAGCCGGTCGACACGCTGGAGCTTCTGCGTTCGGCGCGGGAACTGGGCAACCTGGGCCTGGGCCACACCACGCTGGTGGTGGTGGCCACCGACGCCGCCCTGGACAAGGCCGGGGCCAACAAAGTGGCCGAGATGGCCCACGACGGGCTGGCACGGACCATCGTACCGGTGCACACCATGTTTGATGGTGACACGGTCTTCGCGCTCTCCACGGGCGAGCGGACCGCCTCGGTCTCGGTGGTGGGGGCGCTGGCGGCCCGGGCGACCGAGCTGGCCGTCCTGCGGGCGGTGCGCGCCGCGCGGCCGGCCGGCGGACTGGCGGCGGCCGCCGGAGGCTAGGCTCGGCGAGCGCGGCGGGTTTAGACTCAGGGAGCGGCGGCCCGCCGGGCCGCGCCCTGTCCGGCGGCAAGGCCCGCAGGCACGGGAAGGGGCGTGCGGCATGGTCGAGATGGTCGTGCTGAGCGTCGGTGCCCTGGACGGCGCGGAAGACCAGAATCTGATGTTGCTCCGCGAGGCGAAGGGCAACCGCCTGCTGGCGGTGACCATCGGCGGCGCCGAGGCCGCCTCCATTGCCCTGGCCCTGCAGGAGGTGGAGGTGCCGAGGCCGCTCACCCACGACCTCCTGGCCACGCTGATCCGGCGCCTCCAGGCGCGCGTAAGGCGGGTTGTCATCCACGACCTGCGCGACGACACCTTCTACGCCCAGCTCGACCTGGAGGGCGAGCAGGGCGTCCAGGAGATCGACTGTCGGCCCAGCGACGCAGTCGCCCTGGCCGCCCGCACGGGCGCTCCGATCCTGGTCAGCGAGGCGGTCCTGGAGAAGGCGGCCTTCGTGGCGCCCGACAGCCAGCCGGAGTAGCCGGACCCCCAGCCCCGGATCGCCGGGGGTGCCGGTGAGGGCGAGAAGGAAGCGGTGCGTTGAAACACGTGGTCAGCGTCAGCCTGGGCTCCTCCTCGCGCGATCACCGCGTGGAGGTGGAGCTTCTAGGCGAGCGCTTCCTGGTGGAGCGCAGGGGCACCGACGGCGACATGTCCAGGGCGGTTGCCCTTCTCCGCGAATTGGACGGGCGCGTCGACTGCTTCGGCATGGGCGGCATCGACCTCTACCTGGCGGCGGGCGGCCGGCGCTACGTCCTGCGCGACGCGTTGAAGCTGGCCGAAGCAGCCCGCCGGACGCCCATCGTCGACGGGAGCGGTCTGAAGGACACCCTGGAGCGCATGGTGGTCCAGCAACTGGCGGCCGACCCGGAGATGGGCCTCAAGGGATCGCGGGTGCTCCTCGTCTCGGCCATGGACCGCTTCGGCATGGCGGAGGCGCTGGCGGAGGCGGGGGCACGGGTCACCTTCGGCGATTTTCTCTTCGCCCTGGGGCTGCCCATCCCGCTGCACTCGCTGCGGGCCTTGAGCCGCCTGGCCCGGCTGCTGGTACCTGTCGTCGCCCGGCTCCCCTTCTCGCTTCTCTACCCGGTGGGCAGGGAGCAGGAGCGGATCGCCGGCGGGCGCCGATACGCGCGCTGGTACCTGGAGAACGATTGGATCGCCGGGGACTGGCTCTACATCCGGCGCCACCTGCCCGACCGACTGACGGGGCAGTCGATCCTGACCAACACCGTCACGGCCGCGGACGTGGAGTTGCTGCGCCAGCGCGGCGCCGGCCTGCTGGTCACCACCACGCCCAGGTTCGGCGGCCGCTCCTTCGGTACCAACGTGATGGAGGCGCTCCTCGTCGCAGCCTCCGGGCGGCGGCCGGAGGAGTTGACAGCCGCCGATTACAGGCGGATGCTGGAGCGACTCGGCTTTCGGCCCCATGTGGAGAGGCTCGCTTCGAACGGGGGCGGGGCGGCCGACACGGTCGGCCCGGAGACCGCGGCGGGCGGCGGCCCGGGGACGGGTCCGGGCGAGAGCGATGGGTAGGTGAGGGAGATGGAGCAGGAGCAGGTCATCCTGACCGCGGAGGGCATCCGCAGGCTCGAGCAGGAGCTCGAGGAGCTCAAGACGGTCCGCCGCCGGGAAGTGGCCGAGAGGATCAAGGTGGCGCGCGGCTTCGGCGACCTCTCCGAGAACGCCGAGTACGAGGCGGCCAAGAACGAGCAGGCCTTCGTCGAGGGGCGCATCGCCAGCCTGGAGAAGATGCTGCGCAACGCCCAGATGGTCGACGAGGCCAGCGTTGACCCGGACGTGGTCAACGTCGGCTCGCTCGTGGAGGTGGAGGATCTGGAGAGCGGCGATCGCATGGAACTGCACATCGTCGGCTCCAGCGAGGCCGATCCGGGCCGCTCGGCCATCTCCTACCAGTCGCCCGTGGGACGCGCCCTCATGGGAGGCCGCGCGGGCGCCACGGTGGAGGTCCGCCTGCCCGACGGGCACGCGCGGTTCCGCATCCTGGCGGTCCGGCGCCAGGCGTGACGGTGGGACGAGGAACGTGGACCGCACCGGACCCGCCAGCCCCGAGCAGGAGCAGATAGCGGCCCGCAGGGCCAAGCTGGAGCTCTTCCGGACCGCCGGCCGCGACCCCTACGGGCAGCGCTTCGAGGTCGACGCCCACGCGGCAGAGCTCAAGGAGCGCTTCGACAGCCTCGAGGGGCGCGAAGTGCGCTGCGCGGGGCGCCTGATGGCCATCCGCAGCCACGGCAGGGCCTCCTTCGCCGATCTCCAGGACCGCACCGGCCGCGTCCAGATCCACGCCCGCGCCGACCTTCTAGGTGAAGAAGCCTACCGCCTCTTCGGCCTCCTCGACGTCGGTGACGTGGTCGGCGTCCGGGGGCGCCTCTTCCGCACGCAGCGCGGCGAGGTGACCGTGGAGGTGGCCCACTGGGAGCTGCTGGCCAAGGCGCTGCGGCCGCTCCCGGACAAGTGGCACGGACTGAGGGACGTGGATGTACGTTACCGGCAGCGTTACCTCGACCTCATCGTCCGTCCGGAGACGCGGCGAACGTTTCTCCTGCGCAGCGAGCTCATCCGGGAGATGCGGCGCTTCCTGGACGAGCGCGGCTTCCTGGAGGTGGAGACGCCGGTCATGACGCCGCTGGCCGGCGGGGCGAACGCGCGGCCCTTCGTAACGCACCATAACGCCCTGGATCTGGACCTCTACCTGCGCATCGCCACCGAACTCCACCTGAAGCGGCTGATCGTGGGCGGGCTGGAGCGCGTCTACGAGATCGGCCGCGTCTTCCGTAACGAGGGCATCTCGACGCGCCACAACCCGGAGTTCACCATGCTGGAGCTGTACCAGGCCTACGCCGACTACACCGACATGATGGAGATCACCCGCGAGCTTCTCCAGCACCTTGCCAGGAAGCTGCTCGGCACGACGCGGCTCCTCTACCAGGGGCGGGAGATCGAGCTGGGTGGCGATTGGCCGCGCCTCTCCATGGTAGAAGCCATCCGCCGGCGGACCGGGCGCGATCCCTTCGCCTGGCTCGACGACGACGGGGCCGCCCGCGCGGAGGCGGCGCGCCTGGGCGTCGAGGTACCGGCAGGGGCGACGGCCGGCCAAGTGCTGGACGAGCTCTTCGAGAAGCTCGTCCAGCCGGAGCTGATCCAGCCCACCTTTGTCGTCGACCACCCCGTCGCGGTCTCGCCGCTGGCGCGGAGGAAGCGCGAGGATCCGCGGCTCACCTACCGGTTCGAGCTCATGATCCACGGCATGGAACTGGCCAACGCCTTCTCCGAGCTGAACGACCCGGCCGACCAGCGCGAGCGCTTCCTCGCCCAGCTGGAGGAGCGCCGGCGCGGCAACGTCGAGGCGCAGTCCATGGACGAGGACTACCTGCGCGCGCTGGAGTATGGCCTGCCGCCCACCGGCGGCCTGGGCATCGGCGTCGACCGCCTGGTCATGCTCTTCACGGACTCGCCGTCCATCCGCGACGTCATCCTCTTCCCGCTGATGCGGCCGGAAGAGCCTTGACAGCCCCCGCGGCCGGTCCTACACTCGCCTTGCCGCCGCGCTCGAAAGTCGACTTCCACGCCAGAAGCTGGATGTTGACGACCGCCCGGCGCGCGGCTAGGATAAAGGCTTGCCGGTGGCCACCGGCCAAGAGCCGGTGGTATCCGGCGGCGATCGGTCCTTGAAAACCGAACAGGGGGAGGAAGTCCTTCTGGCGGCGGGCGACGGACTCTGCGGGAGCGGGGGAGGAGCCTGGAGCCAGGGGGAGGAGAGGAGCCTTGCGAGCGCGAGGATTGGAGAGCGAGGGACGAGCTCTCCGGAGGATTTCGATGGAGAGTTTGATCCTGGCTCAGGACGAACGCTGGCGGCGTGCCTCATACATGCAAGTCGAGCGGGGGTCATGGAGGTCTTCGGGCCTTCAGGGCTCTAGCGGCGGACGGGTGCGTAACACGTGAGCAACCTGCCCTTGGGACGGGGATACCCCTGGGAAACCGGGGCTAATACCGGATACGCTTCTCTCCCGCATGGGGGAGGAGGAAAGGGCGTGGGGAGGAAAGGCCCCAGGCCTGCCCGAGGAGGGGCTCGCGGCCCATCAGCTAGTTGGCGGGGTGACGGCCCACCAAGGCGACGACGGGTAGCCGGCCTGAGAGGGTGGCCGGCCACACTGGGACTGAGAGACGGCCCAGACTCCTACGGGAGGCAGCAGTAGGGAATCTTGCGCAATGGGGGAAACCCTGACGCAGCGACGCCGCGTGTGCGAAGAAGCCCTTCGGGGTGTAAAGCACTGTCGCCCGGGACGAGGGGGGCGAAGAGCCCTTGACGGTACCGGGAGAGGAAGCCCCGGCTAACTACGTGCCAGCAGCCGCGGTAATACGTAGGGGGCGAGCGTTGTCCGGAATGACTGGGCGTAAAGCGCGTGGAGGCGGCACGGCGCGTCGGGTGTGAAAGACCCCGGCTCAACCGGGGGGGTGCGCCCGATACGGCCGAGCTGGAGGGCAGGAGAGGGCAGCGGAATTCCCGGTGTAGCGGTGAAATGCGTAGATATCGGGAAGAACACCAGTGGCGAAGGCGGCTGCCTGGCCTGGCCCTGACGCTGGAGCGCGAAAGCGTGGGGAGCGAACGGGATTAGATACCCCGGTAGTCCACGCCGTAAACGATGGGCACTAGGTGTGGGAGGTATCGACCCCTTCCGTGCCGGAGCTAACGCACTAAGTGCCCCGCCTGGGGAGTACGGCCGCAAGGCTGAAACTCAAAGGAATTGACGGGGGCCCGCACAAGCAGTGGAGCATGTGGTTTAATTCGACGCAACGCGAAGAACCT
>JAIMAT010000007.1 GCA_023511835.1 Bacillota bacterium
CCGTCGCCGTCCAGCAGGTCCAGCGCCGCGCGCAGCTGCGCCTCCCGCTCCCCCAGGTTGGCGCCCAGCCCCAGGAAGCCCCGCCTCCAGCCCGCCGAAACCCGCGCCTCCACGCGCCCTCTCCGCTCCTCCCCCGCCGCTCCCCGCTCAGCCCGGCCAGCTCCAGCTCGCCACCACGTCGTCGAAGGGGTGGTGGAGCGGCGCCTCCGGCTTGTGTACGCGCACCTCGAGGCCCGCCAGCGGTCCCGCGCCGAAGCGCTCCAGGAGCGCCGCGCCGATGCGGGCCGCCAGCGACTCGATCAGGTTGATCGGCTCCCCCTCCACCACCGCCCGCACCAGCCGGGCCACCGCCCCGTAATCGACCGACTCGCCCAACCGGTCGGCGCCCGGCCGGCCGGGCGCCAACTCCAGGAGCACGTCCACGCGGAAGGGGTGGAGCCCGCTTCGCTCGTAGGCGCGCGCCCCGTGCCGACCGTAGAAGAGGAGCCCGCGCAGCTCCAGGGCGACCCGGCCCTCCGGCCCGCCCGCCACGGCGGCGCGCCCGCGCGCCTCCGCGGCCGCGCGCACGGCGTCGGCCACGGCCAGCGCCCGCCGTGTCGGCCCCACGTCGTGGACGCGGACCATGGCGGCGCCGGCGCGGGCGGCCAGCACAGCCAGGGCCAGCGATCCCTCCAGCCGCCGCTC
Organism: Bacillota bacterium; assembly: GCA_023511835.1. NCBI lineage: Bacteria > Bacillati > Bacillota > Bacillota bacterium. The sequence continues at coordinate 685 of JAIMAT010000007.1, forward strand.
GGGCGGCTGCCCGAGCCAGCGGCCGGCCACCGCCTTGCGCGAGGCGCCCACCAGGAAGGGGTAGGCCGGCGGCATGGCTTCCTCCAGCCGCGCCATGAGCAGGAGGTCCTCCTCCACCCCCTTGCCGAAGCCGAGGCCGGGGTCGAGGAGGATGGCGCCGGGCGCGATCCCGGCCGCCAGCGCCCGCTCCGGCAGCTCCTCCATCTCCCGGCGGAAGGTGGAGAGGTAGGCGTCCGCCTCGCCGGCGCCTGGCGGCACCGCGCCCCGGGGCCGCCCCCCGCGCCCGCCGCCGTGGACCAGGACCACCGGCACGCCCAGGCGCGCCAGGGTGGAGGCCATGGCGGGATCGCGGGCGAGTCCGCCCACGTCGTTGACCAGCGCTGCGCCGGCGCGCACCGCCGCCTCCGCCACCCGCGCCCGGTAGGTGTCCACCGAGAGCGGCACGCCCAGCCGCGCTCCCGCCAGCGCCTCCAGCACGGGCAACAGGCGGCGCAGCTCCTCCTCCTCATCCACCGGTCGGGCTCCGGGTCGCGTCGACTCCGCGCCCACGTCGATCAGGTCGGCCCCCTCCGCCACCATCTCCCGCGCCCGGCCCACCGCCGCCGCCGGCTCCAGCCAGCGCCCGCGGTCCGGCCCGTCGGCGAAGGAGTCGGGGGTGGCGTTGAGCACGCCCATCACCAGCGTCCGCCCGCCCAGGGCGGGCAGCACCTCGCGCCACGTGGCCACCCGGTCTCCCGCCTCCTCTCGACGCCCTCCTTTTACCGCAGCAGGCCGCGGACCACCAGCCCGCCACCCAGCACCAGAAAGGCGGCGCCGGCGGCCAGCTGCAGGAGGCGCTCGGGCACCGCCCTCCCCAGCCAGCCGCCGGCCGCCGCACCCGCCGCCGCGTCCACCACCAGCGCCGCCGCCGCCCCCAGGAAGACGGCCAGCGGCGACCGGCTCTGCGCGGAGAGCAGGAGCACGCTCAGCTGCGTCTTGTCACCCAGCTCGGCCACCAGCACGACCCCGAAGGTCGAGAGCAGGAGGCGCCAGTCGACGGCGGCCCATCGCACGCCCATCCCCCCGCGGGGAGGAGTATGCGACGGGGCCCCGCGCCACCCGGCTCAGCGCGGGTGGCGCGCCTCCGCCAGGCTCCCGCTCCAGAGCAGCCGTCCCTCCTGTACCGGCACGCCCACCACCGGGGCCAGGCGCGGGTAGAGGAGCAGGACCAGGCCGGAGGAGAGGCCGGCCTTGACCAGGTTGAAGGGCAGGATGGTCCCCACCACCATGGGCGCCACCGCCTCCGCCGGCAGGTGGTAGAAGACGGGAAGGAACCACGCGTAGTTGAGGGCGCTGAGCAGCCCGGCCATCAGCACCGTGCCGCCCGCCATGCCGGCCGCCGCCCCCCAGCGGGTGGGGAAGCGCCGCGCCGTCAGGCCGGTCACCGTCACCAGCGCCAGGCCGGCCAGCAGGTTGGGAAGGACGCCCAGCCAGCCGAACTCGGACTTGCCGGAGAGCAGGTAGAGCGCGTCTTTCAGGATCTCCACCAGCACCCCGCCCCAGGGTCCCATGGCCAGCGAGGCGAAGACCGCCGGCACGTCGCCGGCGTCGTACTTCAGGTAGGAGGGAAAGGGCGGAAGCGGTACCTCCAAGAGGAACATGAGGGCGAAAGCCATGGCGCCCAGCACCGCCAGGCGCACCATCTGCACCAGCGTCAGACCGAAGGCCAGCCGTCGAACCCCGTTCTCCACCGCGCACGCCTCCACGCCAGGCCGCCTCCCGGGCCCATCAAAAAACCCCGGGCGGAAACCCGGGGCCTCTTGGGACCAGCAGGCGAAGGCCCGCGGCACATCACGCCGGCATCCACCGGCGGCGCCACCGCGCGGCACCACGCTGCTCCTTCTCCCATCCGGACTGTACCGTCGGCGCCGGGATCGCACCGGCTCCACCGCTTGCGCGGGTCGCGGGCTCGTCGAGCCGTCCTGGCGGCTCGCATCACCGCCGGTCAGGAATTGGGGCCGCAGCCCCTCACCTTGCCCCGAAGGAGACCAGCCTGTGCAGTTGTCGACGCCAGCTTAGCACGGCGGCTCCATCGCCGGCAAGGCGGGCAGCGGGCGCGGGCCGGCCGGCGGCAGCAGGTGCACCTGGGGTACGCCCAGCACGGGGTGGCGCACCACCGCCAGCGGCGTCCGGTAGACGGCCTCCAGCAGGTCGGGGCGGAGCACTTCCTCCGGGCGTCCCTGGGCCACCAGACGGCCCCCGGAGAGGACGAGCAGTCGGTCGCAGAAGAGCGCGGCCAGGTTGACGTCGTGCAGGGCGGCCAGGACGGCCAGACCGGCCTCCGCCTGGCGCCGGACGAGCTCCAGCAGCTCCGCCTGGTAGCGGAGGTCCAGGTGGGCGGTGGGCTCGTCCAGCAGGAGCACCTTCGGCTCCTGGGCCAGCGCCTGGGCGAGGAGGACGCGCTGCCGCTCGCCCCCGCTCAGCTCCAGGAAGGGCCGGTCGGCCAGCTCCAGCGCCCCGCTCGCGGCCAGGGCGCGCTCCACCGCCCTCCCCCCGTCGGCCGCCGCACCGCCGTGGACGTAGCGCCCCATCTCCACCACGTCGCGCACCGTCAGGCCGGCGGGCTCCGGCTCGCCCTGGGGGAGGACGGCCAGCCGACGCGCGCGCTGCGAGGCGCGCCCCCCGGCCTCCAGCCCCTCGAGACGCACCCGCCCCGCCTCCGGCTCCAGCGCCCCGGCCAGCAGTCGGATCAGCGTGCTCTTGCCGGCGCCGTTGGGGCCCAGCAGCCCCGCCACCTCCCCGCCGCGCAGCTCCAGCGAAATCCCTCGGACGACCAGGCGGCGCCGGTAGCCGCCCGCCAGGTCGCGCGCCTCCACGCGCACGGACTCCTTCACCGGCCGGTCGAGCGCGGCCACCGCTCCCGCCTCCCCTCGACGCGCAAGAGGACGAGCAAAAAGACTGGCGCCCCTGCCAGCGCCGTCACCACCCCCACGGGCAGCTCGCCCGGCGCGACCGCCGTCCGCGCCAGCAGGTCGGCCGCCACCAGCGCCGCCGCGCCGCCCAGCGCCGCCAGGGGGAGGAGCCAGGCGTGCCCGGCGCCGCCGAGAAGGCGCAGCAGGTGCGGCACGAGCAGGCCGACGAAGCCGATCATGCCCGCCAGCGCCACCGCACCCGCGGTGAGGAGCGAGGTGGCCACCAGCAGCCAGCCCAGCTGGCGCCCCACCTCCACGCCCAGGTAGCCGGCCCGCTCCTCGCCCATAAGGAGTGCGTCCAGCTCACGGTGGCGCGCCAGGGCCAGCGCGAGCCCCAGCAGCACCGGCGGAGCCGCCAGCGCCACCGCCCGCCAGTCGGCGCCGGAGAAGCCTCCCAGCAGCCAGAAGGTGATGGGCCCCAGCCGGGCGGGCTCCAGGCTGGCTACCAGCGAGACGCCGGCGGAGAGGAGGGAGGAGAGCGCCACGCCGGCCAGGAGCAGGCTGGCCGGCCCCGGCCGGCCGAGCAGGCGCGCCAGCGCCGCCACGGCGCCGAGGGTGGCGGTCGCCCCGGCGAAGGCGGCCACGGGCAGCGCCCACCAGGCCAGACCCCAGCCGGCGGGTCCGGGAAGGGCCGGCAGGAAGGCGATGACCAGGGTGGCGGCCAGCGCCGCCCCGCTGGAGAGCCCGAGCACGTACGGATCGGCCAACGGATTGCGGAAGACGGCCTGGAGCACCGCCCCCGAGACGGCCAGGGCGGCGCCGGTGAGCGCCGCCAGTAGCACGCGTGGCAGGCGGATCTGGAGCAGGATGACCAGGCGCGTAGGGTCGAGACGGTTCGGCGGCAGGATCGGGACGGCGCCCACCGCCAGGCCGGCCAGAAGGGCCAGCAGAAGGGTGAAGGCCGCCGCCAGCGCCAGCAGGTGGCGCCTGGGACGGCGCGGATCAGGGGGCAGGCTGTGGCGCCGGGAGCCGGGCGCCGGCGGACCGGCCGGTGGCGGGACGGCTTGCACCGCGCGGTTCTCCTCCCTGCGAGCCCCGCGAGAAGAACCGGCTCCCGTCGGGTCGGCCGAAAGGCGGGCACGCCCCGAAGACCGCGGGGGACCGCTTCGATCCGGGCAGGTCTCCTGGCTCCCGTTCCTCGGGCCCGGCGGCCTTCCCGCGGCCAGGGCGACCGCAGTGGCGCCTTTGCCGGACCCTCCCGGTCACAGTGGCGGTTCCGCGCCGGAATCGCCCCGCGCCCCCGCCCGGCGGGCGGGCGCGCGAAGGGCTCACCGGACTTCCCTATTCTCCCCCGGGGCTCGCCGCGGGGGCACCCGGATCCTCACTGCCCGTGCAGGCCGCCGCCTGCCGGGCGGGCGGGGCGGTCAGCGCCCCGCCTCGCGCCGCCGCTCGCGGCAGTCGGCGCAGAGGCCGTAGAACTTGAGCTCCCGGTCGGAGATGCGGAAGCCGGTCCGCCTTCCGATCTCCGCCTCCAGCTCGGCCAGCAGGGCGTCCGGCTGGAACTCCTCCACGCGTCCGCAGGCGGTGCAGACCAGGTGCAGGTGGCGCTGCCCCGTCCCCCGGTCCAGCTCGTAGCGGGCGCGCCCGTCGCCCAGCTCCAGCTTGTCCAGAACGCCCAGGTCGCTGAGCAGGTCCAGCGTGCGATAGATGGTGGCCAGGCCCACCTCGGGGTTCTGCTGGCGCACCTCCGCGTAGACGTCGTCGGCGCTCAGATGCTCGCCGGGATGGCGGAAGAAGACCTCCACCACGCGCCTGCGCTGCGGCGTCAGCTTCAGCTCGTGCGCCGCCAGCGTCTGGAGTACCGCCTCGACGTCCGTCACCGGGCCCACCTCGGGTCCATTGTAGCGCAGGGTTTGTGCCGGCCGGCTGCGAAGTGTAGGCTGGGGCCGGCCCCCGGAGTGCGCCGGCGGGGCGGCTTGAGCCGCCCGGATGACCGGCGCCGGGCGCCCGCCGCTTCGCGGGAGGGGAGCGCGTGTTCCGCAAGGTCCTGGTGGCCAATCGCGGCGAGATCGCCGTGCGCGTCATCCGCGCCTGCCACGAGATGAACATCGAGGCGGTGGCCGTTTACTCCGAGGCGGACGTCGACTCGCTGGCCGTCCGCCTCGCCGACGAAGCCTACCCCATCGGCCCCGCCCCGGCCAGCCAGTCGTATCTCAACATCGCCCGGCTGGTGGAGGTGGCGCGCCAGTCCGGGGCCGACGCCGTCCACCCCGGGTACGGCTTCCTTTCGGAGAACGAGGCCTTCGCCCGGGCGGTGGGGGAGGCAGGCCTGACGTTCATCGGCCCGACCCCCGAGGCGATCCAGGCGATGGGCGTCAAGGCCGAGGCACGCGAGCGCATGCGCCGCGCCGGCGTTCCCGTCATCCCGGGCTCCGAGGGGCCGGTGCGGAGCGTGGAGGAGGCGCGACGGGTGGCCGAGCAGATCGGCTACCCCCTTCTGATCAAGGCCTCGGCCGGGGGCGGCGGCCGCGGCATCCGCGTGGTGGAGGAGCCCTCGCAGCTGGAGCCGCTCCTGGAGAGCGCCGCGCGGGAGGCCGTCTCCGGTTTCGGCTCGGGCGAGGTCTACCTGGAGCGGCTCTTGCGCGCGCCGCGCCATGTCGAGTTCCAGGTGGTGGGCGACCGGTTGGGCGAGGTGGTCCACCTCTGGGAGCGCGACTCTTCGCTCCAGCGCCGGCGCCAGAAAGTGGTGGAGGAGGCGCCCAGCCCCATCGTCACCGCGGCGCTCCGCCGCCGCATGGGCGAGGCGGCCGTGCGCGCGGCCCGCGCCATCGGCTACCACACCGCTGGCACCGTCGAGTTCCTGGTCGACGGGAACGGCGACTTCTACTTCATCGAGATGAATACGCGCATCCAGGTGGAGCACCCGACCACCGAGTGGATCAGCGGACTCGACCTGGTCAAGCTCCAGATCCGCACCGCGGCAGGGGAGCCCCTGGGCTTCACCCAGGGCGATGTCCGGCCGCGGGGCTGGTCCATCGAGTTCCGCATCAACGTCGAGGATCCGCGCCGCAACTTCATCCCCTCGCCGGGGGCCATCACCGACTACCACGAGCCCGGCGGCCCGGGCGTGCGCGTGGACAGCGCCGCCTACGTCGGCTACGCCGTCCAGCCCTTCTACGACTCGCTCCTGGCCAAGCTGGTGGTCTGGGGGAACGACCGCGAGGAGGCGCTGGCCCGTGCCGCCCGCGCCCTGGACGAGTACCGCGTAGAGGGCGTGCAGACTACGCTGGAGATGCACCGCGCGCTCGTCGGCCATCCCGACTTCCGCGCAGGCCGCTACCACACGCAGTGGCTGGAGGGCGTCTTTCTCCCGGCCTTTCAGCGCGCCCCGGCCGTGCCGCGCTGAGGCGCGGTCTCGGGCGCCGGCAGCGGCGCCTCCTCGAAGAAGCGGAGCACCCCGAGAAAGATGCCCCAGGCGATCTTCCTCTGAAAGGAGGCGTCCTTCAGGCTCCGCTCCTCCGCGGGGTTGGAGAGGAAGCCGATCTCCACCGTGGCCGCGGGCATGGTCGCCCGGTTGAGCACCAGCTGGCGGATGTCGCTGGAGATCCCGCGGTCGACCATGCCCGAGGCCGCCACCAGCTCGTGCTGGATGTCGCCGGCCAGGCGCCGGTTCTGCCCGGCCGGGTCCGGCCGGTAGAAGGTCTGCGCCCCGCGGGCGGAGCGGTCCGGGTAGGCGTTGGCGTGGATGGAGAGAAAGAGGTCGGGGTCGAGCGCCTCGATGATGGTGGCCCGCTGGTAGAGGTCGGTCCGGTAGCGGCGCGGGTCCTGCGGCGCCAGGCCGCTCAGGTCGCGGTCGTCCTGGCGTGTCAGCACCACCGTGGCGCCGGCCGAGCGCAGGTCCTGCGCCAGGGCGAGCGAGACGCCCAGCACCACGTCCTTCTCCAGCGCGCCGTTGGAACCGACGCTTCCCGGATCGGCCCCGCCGTGGCCGGGGTCGATCAGGATCAGCCGCCCCGTCAGCAGGTCGGCCGTCGCCTGACGGCGCACCCACGGCGCCGCCGTGGCCACGCCCAGGGCCAGAAGCAGGCCGAGCAGCCCGACGGCCGCCAGCGGAGCGGCCGACCGGAGCGCCTTCAGATCCAGGAGCAACCGGCGCCCCCCCTCGCCTGCCGGCTCTCCCGGCTCAGCGGCGGGCTTCCGGTCCCGCCGTCTCGCCCCGCCGCACCTCGGTCAGCCGGTTGGCCTCGTCCACGAAGACGAGCGTGGGCACCCAGCCCTCCGCCTCCTCGGCCGTCACCCAGGCCAGCGAGAGGACGATCACCTCGTCGCCCGGCTGGAAGTGGCGGGCCGGCGGGCCGTTGAGGACGACGCGGCCCGAGCCCTCCGCCTCCGGGACGACGTAGGTGCGCCAGAGGACGCCGTTGGCGCGGTTGGCGATCTGGACCATCTCGTAGGGCAGGATGCCGGCGGCCGCCAGGAGGCCCCCGTCGATGCCGATGCTGCCCATGTAGTCGAGGTTGGCCCCGGTCACCCGCAGCCGGTGCAGCTTGGCCCGGCAGACCACCCGGAGCAAGCGCGACCCCCTCCTCCGCCAAGCGACGGGGGTGGCGAGAGCCGTTGGCCACCCCTCGCATCAGGCTTATGCGGCAGTGCTGGGGGTCAAGACCCGGGGATGGGGAGGTTCAGCGCTTGGAGAACTGAGGTGCCTTGCGCGCCTTCTTCAGGCCGTACTTCCGCCGCTCCTTCATGCGCGGGTCGCGGCGCAGGAGGCCCGCCTTCTTGAGGATCGGACGCAGCTGCGGATCGAGCGCCTGGAGCGCCCTGGCCAGCGCGTGCCGGACGGCCCCCGCCTGGCCGGAGACGCCTCCCCCGCGCACATTGACCAGCACGTCATAGCGGCCCTCCAGCTGACAGAGGCGGAGCGGCTCGGTCACCTGAACCCGCCAGTGGACGGCCGGGAAGTATTCCTCGTACGGATGGCCGTTGACCACGATCCGCCCGCTGCCGGGGACGACACGCAGGCGCGCCACCGCCTCCTTGCGCCGCCCCGTCCCCCAGTACTGCACCTTGTACGGCACTCGCCACCCTCCCTTGCTCGCGAGGCCCGTTGCCGCCGCGGCTCGCCCCGCCCGGCGGGGCCTGTGCCCCGGCCGGCGCCGGCCTCAGATCTCCACCGGCTCCGGCTTCTGCGCGGCGTGGGGGTGGCTGGGCCCCGCGTAGACGTGGAGCTTGCGGAGCTGGGCCCGGCCCAACCGGTTCCGCGGCATCATGCCGCGCACGGCCAGCTCGATGACCCGCTCCGGTCGCCGCTGGAGCATCGTCCCCAGCGACGTCGCCTTCAGCCCGTGCGGGTACCCGCTGTGCCGGTAGTAGATCTTCTGCTCGCGCTTCCGCCCGGAGACGTCGATCTTCTCCGCGTTGACCACGATGACGAAGTCGCCCGTATCCACGCCTGGCGTGTACTCGGGCTTGCCCTTGCCACGCAGGAGGTTGGCGACCGCCACGGCCACCTTGCCCAGCCGCTTCCCTTCCGCGTCGATCACGAACCACCTGCGGGGAAGGCTGCGAGGCTTGGCCATGAAGGTCTTCTGCGTCGCCAGCACGGTCTCACCTCCTCGCACCCTCCACGGGCTCCTTGCAGCAAGAGACCGCCCCGCAGCCTGCGCCCGGGGCGTCCCTGATCCGGCAGCCGGCGCTCCCGCGGCCCCGCGCGGCCGCGCGGCGGCGAACAGCGAATGGAGTTTATCCTCCGCCGTGAAAGGGTGTCAAGGCGCCCGACGCCTCCTCACCGGCCGCCCATGGGCACCAGGCGGCCAGCTGCAGACGGCGGGCCCTCTCCACCTCCCGCGGCTCCGCCAGGTCGTAGCGCACCTCGGCCAGGCAGAGGCCCTCGGGCGGCGCCGTGGCGGCGCGCAGCCGACCGGTCTCCAGGGCTCGGAGCGGCTCCGCCTCGTCCAGCGCGCCGGCGCCCACGGCCGCCAGCGCGCCCACGATGCGCCGCGCCATCCGGTAGAGGAAGCCCTGCGCCGTCACCCGGACCAGCACCACCGGCCCCCGCCGCTCCACCTCCACCCGCTCCACCCGGCGCCGCGTGCTGGCCACCGGTCGCCCCGCCGCCTGGTAGGCCCGGAAGTCGTGGAGCCCGGCCAGGCCGGCCGCCACCCGGCGCATGGGCTCCAGCTCCAGCCGGCGGCCCGGCGCCCAGAGCCTTCCTCGCAGGAAGGGCGGCGGCTCGCCCTCGGTCCAGACGACGTAGACGTAGCTCTTGGCCCTGGCCCAGCGGCGCGCGTCGAACGCCTCTTCCACCGGTTCGGCCGCGTAGACGCGGGCCGCCCCGGGCAGGCGCGCGTTGACCGCCCGCACCAGCCGCTCGGGGGCGATCTCGCGCTCCAGCGCCAGGTCGACCACTTGGCCCGCTGCATGGACGCCCGCGTCCGTCCGGCCGGCCGCCCGCACGCGGACCGCACCGCCGGCCAGCGGCGCCAGGGCCTCTTCCAGCGCGGCCCGGACCGTCGCCTCCCCGCGCCGCTGGCGCTCCCAGCCGCGGAAAGCGGAGCCGTCGTAGGCCAGCCAGAGGCGCCAGCGCGCCGTCGCTCACACCCCCAACAGGCGGTCGAGGAGGACGAAGAGCAGGGCGGCCGTCGTCACGCCCGCGGCCACCCAGTCGGCCCGGCCGATGCGGTACTCCCGGTAGCGGGTGCGCCCCTCGCCGCCGTGGTAGCAGCGCGCCTCCATGGCCGTGGCCAGCTCGTCGGCGCGGCGGAAGGCGCCCACGAAGAGCGGCACGAGGAGGGGCACCATGGCGCGCGCCCTGCGCAGCAGGTTGCCGCTCTCGAAGTCCGCGCCGCGCGCCTGCTGCGCCTTGAGGATGTTTTGCGCCTCCTCCAGGAGGGTGGGGATGAAGCGCAGGGCGATGGTCATCATCATGGCCAGCTCGTGGGCCGGTACCCCCACCCTGCGGAACGGCCGGAGGAGGCTCTCCAGGCCGTCCGTCAGTTCGATGGGCGAGGTGGTCAGGGTGAGAAGCGTGCTCGTCACCATGAGGAGGATAAGGCGGACCGCCATCTCCAGGCCAAGGCGGAGCCCCTCGGCCGTCACCGCCACCCGCCCCAGGCGATAGAGCGGGTGGCCGGGCGTCATCAGGGCGTTGAGCACCACGGTGAGGAGGAGGACGAAGGCCACCGGCCGCAGCCCCTGCCAGACCATACCGAGCGGCATGCGGGCCAGGAGGTAGCCCGCCAGCGGCAGCAGAAGCAGGGCCGCGTAGGCCGCCGGGCGGGCGGCGAAGAAGAGGACGACCACGTAGGCCATGGTCAGGAGCAGCTTGACACGGCTGTCCAGGCGGTGAACCGGCGAGTCGCCGGGCACGTAATGGCCGATGGTGAGCGCTTCCGGCACGGCTACCGCCCCCCCTCCCAGAGGCGCAGGATCTCGTCGCGGGCCTCCTCCACCGTGATGCGGTCGCTCCGCACGTCGTAGCCGCAGGCGCGCAGGCCCGCCAGCACCTGCGCCACCTGCGGAGGCGCCAGCCCCCAGGCGCGGAGCCGTTCCCCCTCGGCATAGACCTCGCGAGTCGGACCGGAGAGGACCAGCCGCCCGCGGTGCAGGACGAAGACCCGCTCCGCCAGCCGGGCCACGTCCTCCATGTTGTGGGTGACCAGGACCACCGTCATGCCGCGTCCGCGGTGGAACTGGCGGATCTGCTCCAGGATCTGCCGCCGCCCGCGGGGGTCGAGACCGGCGGTGGGCTCGTCCAGGACCAGCGTGCGCGGCTCCATGGCCAGGATGCTGGCGATGGCGACGCGGCGCATCTCGCCGCCGCTCAGCTCGAAGGGCGAGCGGCTCCAGAGGGCGGGCGCGACGCCCACCGCCTGCAGCGCCCGCTCCGAGCGGGTGCGTACTTCCTCGTCGGAGAGACCGAGGTTGCGCGGGCCGAAGCCGACCTCGGCCAGCACCGTCTCCTCGAAGAGCTGGTTCTCGGGGTACTGCATCACCAGGCCGACCCGCCGGCGCACCTCCAGCAGACGCGTGCGCCGGTCGCCCAGGTCGAGGCCGTCGACGACCACGCGTCCCCGCTGGGGGCGGATCAGCCCGTTGAAGTGCTGGATCAGGGTCGACTTGCCGGAGCCGGTGGAGCCGATGATGGCGACGAACTGGCCGTCCTCGATGCGCAGCGAGACGTCCTCCAGCGCCACCACCGGGTCCGGCCCGCGCTGGCCGTAGACGTAGCTCAGGTGCTCGACTTCAATCGGCATAGCGCCTCGACCAGCTCCCCCGGTGCGATCAGGTCGGCGGGAAGGGGAAGCCCGCGCCGCCGCAGCTCCAGGGCCAGCTCGCTCGCCTGGGGCACCTCCAGGCCCAGCTGGGCCACCTCCTCGACGCGCCCCAGGAGCGCGCGCGGGCTCGCGTCGGCCACCACGCGGCCTCCGTCCATGACCACGAGCCGCTCTGCCCGCGCCACCTCGTCCATGAAGTGGGTGATCATGACCACGGCGATGCCGCGCTCGCGCCGCAGGCGCTCCACCGCCTCCAGCACCTCCGCCCTGCCGGCAGGGTCGAGCATGGCGGTGGCCTCGTCCAGGACCAGGCAGCGCGGCTCCATGGCCAGGACGCCGGCGATGGCGACCCGCTGCTTCTGCCCGCCAGAAAGCTGATAGGGCGCCCGCCGGGCGAACTGGCTCATGCCCACGGCGGCCAGGGAGGAGGCGATGCGGCTGCGGATCTCGGCAGGAGGAAGCCCCAGGTTCTCCGGGCCGAAAGCGACGTCCTCCTCCACCAGGGAGGCCACGATCTGGTTGTCGGGGTTCTGGAAGACCATCCCCACCGTACGCCGGATGGTCCAGAGCTGGCCGGGATCCCGCGTGGACCTGCCGTCGACCAGGACCTCGCCCTCGGCGGGCAGGAGGAGCGCGTTCAGGTGCTTGGCCAAGGTGGACTTGCCTGAACCGTTGGCGCCGACCACCGCCACCCACTCGCCCTCGTCGACGGTCAGGTCGACGCCGTCCAGGGCCGTCCGCCGCTGCTCGCCCTCGTCGGGGGAGGGGTAGAAGTAGCGGACGCCGCGTACCTCGATCAGGTGGGCCATGCGGCCGTCTTCCGGCTCAGATCAGTTCGACCAGCACCATGGGGGCGGCGTCGCCGCGGCGTGGCCCCAGGCGGGTGATGCGCGTGTAGCCTCCATTGCGCGACGCGTACCGCGGCCCGATGGTGTCGAAAAGCTTCTTGACCACGTCCTCGCGCGTCAGGTAGGCCAGCGCCTGGCGGCGCGCGTGCAGGTCGCCGCGCTTGGCCAGCGTCACCATCTGGTCGGCGATGCGGGCCACCTCCTTGCCGCGCGCCTCGGTGGTCTCGATCTGCTCGTGCTCGAAGAGCGACGTGCTCAGTGCCCGGAGCATGGCCTGGCGGTGGCCTGTCCGTCGCCCCAGCTTGCGGTATGCCATTCCCCTTCTCCCCCCGCGGCCGCGGCGGCGGCTACTCCTCCGACGAACGGAGCGAGAGCCCCAGGGCCGCCAGCTTCTCCTGGACCTCCTCCAGCGACTTCCGGCCCAGGTTGCGGACTTTCATCATCTCTTCCGGCGTCTTGGCCACCAGCTCGCCGATGGTGTTGATGCCCGCCCGCTTGAGACAGTTGTAGGAGCGGATGGAGAGCTCCAGCTCGTCGATGGAGCGCTCCAGGAGGCGGTCGCGTTCGCTGGCCTCCGTCTCGGCGCCCTCCGCGGGCCCCTCTTCCCGCCCCACGAGACCCCGGAAGAGGTCGAGGTGCTCCTGAAGGATGGAGGCGGCCTCCGCCACCGCCGTCTTCGGGTCGACCGAGCCGTTGGTCCAGACCTCAAGGATCAGCCGGTCGTAGTTGGTCACCTGGCCGACGCGCGTGTCCTCGACGCGGAAGTTGACCCTGCGGATGGGCGTGAAGATCGAGTCGACGGCGATGACGCCGATGGGCTGGTCGGGTCGCTTGTTCCGGTCGCCCGGGACATAGCCGCGCCCATGCTCCACCGTCATCTCGATCTCCAGGCGGCCGCCCTCGTCCAGGGTGGCGATGAGCTGGTCGCCGTTGACCACCTCGACGTTCTCCGGGCAGAGGATATCCGCGCCGCGCACCTCGCCGGGTCCGCGGGCGTCGATGCGGATGGTGGCCGGGCCGTCCCCGTAGAGGCGCAGCGCGAGGCTCTTGATGTTGAGGATGATATCGGTCACGTCCTCGACCACGCCCGGAATGGTGGAGAACTCGTGCAGCACGCCGTCGATGCGTACGCTGGTGACGGCGGCGCCGGGGAGCGAGGAGAGCAGCACGCGCCGCAGCGAGTTGCCCAGGGTCGTGCCGTAGCCCCGCTCCAGCGGCTCCACGACGAACCGCCCGTAGGTGCCGTCCTCGGAGAGCTCCTCGCTCTCGATGGTCGGCTTCACGATCTCCAGCATCGGACGGCCTCCCCTGCGCTTACCTGGAGTAGTACTCGACGATCAGCTGCTCGCGCAGACCGGAGTCGATCTCCTCGCGCCTGGGAACGCGCAGGACCCGGCCGCGCAGGTTCTCCAGATCGGCGTCCAACCAGCCCGGCACCGTCGGGCCCACCGGTGATTCCCGCAGCGCCTGGAACTTCACCAGGTCGCGCGACTTGGGGCGCACCTCGACCACATCGCCCTCCCGCACCTGGTAGGAAGGGATGTCCACCTTCCGGCCGTTGACCTGGAAGTGGCCGTGGCGCACGAGCTGGCGGGCCTCCGGACGCGAGCCCGCCAGGCCGAGGCGGTAGACGACGTTGTCCAGGCGCAGCTCCAGCAGCTGCAGGAGCCGCTCGCCCGTCACGCCCGGGCTCTTGGCAGCGCGTGCGAAGGTCTTGCGGAACTGACGCTCCAGCACGCCGTACGTCCAGCGGGCCTTCTGCTTCTCGCGCAGATGGATGCCGTACTCGGAGAGCTTCCTCCGCGCCAGACCGTGTTGCCCCGGAGGCACGTTCCGTCGCGCCACCGGGCACTTGTCGGTGTAGCAGCGCGTCCCCTTCAGAAAGAGCTTCTCGCCCGCCCGCCGGCAGAGCCGGCAGACGGGACCGGTGTATCTGGCCATCTCGCCTCTCCCTTCCGCCGCCGGCGGCCCGCTCAGACGCGGCGCCGCTTGGGCGGCCGGCAACCGTTATGGGGCACCGGCGTCACGTCGCGGATCGCGGTCACTTCCAGCCCCGCCGTCTGCAGCGAGCGGATGGCCGCCTCGCGTCCCGAGCCGGGTCCCTTCACCCAGACCTCCACCTCGCGCATGCCGTGCTCCATGGCCTGGCGCGCGGCCGCCTCGGCCGCGGTCTGGGCGGCGAACGGCGTGCCCTTCTTGGAGCCCTTGAAGCCCCGCGTCCCCGCCGATCCCCAGGCGATGGTGTTGCCCTGCGGATCGGTGATGGTGACGATGGTGTTGTTGAAGGTCGACTGAACGTGCGCCACGCCGCGTTCGACGTGCTTCCGCTCGCGGCGGCGGACGTGGCCGGCGGCCGCTCTCTGACGCCGATTGGGCATCGCTACGCCTCCATCCGTTCCGGCAAGCCGGCTACTTCTTGCGGCGGACGCCCACCGTCCGCCGCGGCCCCTTTCTCGTCCGGGCGTTGGTCTTGGTCCTCTGGCCGCGGACGGGGAGGCCTCGGCGGTGACGGAGGCCGCGGTAGCAGCCGATGTCGATGAGGCGGCGGATGTTGCGCTGCTCCTCGGCCCGCAGGTCGCCCTCGACCTTGTACTCGCGCTCCACCACCTCGCGCAGGCGCGAGACCTCGTCCTCGGTCAGATCCCGCACGCGCGTATCCGGGTTGATGCCCGTCCGGGCCAGGATCTCCCGCGAGCGGCTCCAGCCGATGCCATAGATGTAAGGTAGGGCGGCCTCGATCCGCTTCTCCCTGGGCAGGTCGACCCCTGCGATCCTCGCCATGGCCACACCCCCTATCCCTGGCGCTGCTTGTGTTTGGGGTTTTCGCAGATCACCATCACGGTGCCGTGACGCCGGATGATCTTGCACTTGTCGCAGATCTTGCGCACGGACGGCCGCACCTTCATCCTCTCACCCCCGCCCGCCGCCGCACTCGTACGGTCATAAAGTCACGAGCCCGATTATAGCACGGCAAGCCGTGCCTCGGGCCGAAGGTGCGCGCCGGGCCGCCCCCCGCCTCGACCGTTTCCTCCGCCTCCCGCCCTTCAGCTCCGGTGGCGGTAGGTGATCCGCCCGCGCGTCAGGTCGTAGGGCGAGAGCTCCAGCGTCACCCGGTCGCCGGGCAGGATCCGGATGAAGTGCATGCGGATCTTCCCCGAAACGTGGGCCAGCACGCGGTGGCCGTTGTCCAGCTCGACCCGGAACATGCCGTTGGGCAGCGGTTCGACCACGCGTCCCTCGACCTCGATGGCCTCCTCCTTCGGCAAATCCGTCCCTCCTTTCATCCCCGCCTCGCCGCCGTCCCCTCCTCAGGTCGCCCCGGGGGGATCCGGCGCCGCCCCCTTCGGCACCGCGCCGTCGCCGAGCAGGCGGGCGACGGCCTCCCGCACGCGCCGGTTGGACCATTCGCGGGCGCCTGGGGGGAGCTGGGCCAGCTCCTCCGCCACGCGTCCGGTGGGGGCGAGGTGGCGCGGGTTCTTCTTCTTGGGCCGGCGGACGTCCCGCACCGTCCCGTCGGCCACCCAGACCCAGCGAGTGTCGACGGCCACCACCAGGTAGGCCCTTCCGCGGTCGCGCCCCGCCCTGGAGATGACCAGCTGCCCCGGGCTGAAGCGCAGGTCGGCTCGCTCCATACGCCCTCCTATGGCAGCGTCAGCACCTCGGGGCCGTCCGGCGTGACGGCCACCGTATGCTCGAAGTGCGCCGAGAGGCTGCCGTCCGCCGTGCGCACCGTCCACCCGTCCGGCATCGTATATACCCGATGGCCACCTGCGTTCACCATGGGCTCGATGGCGATGACCAGGCCCGCGCGGAGGCGCAGCCCCCTCCCGGCCGGACCGTAGTTGGGCACCTGCGGGTCCTCGTGCATCTCGCGCCCCACGCCGTGGCCCACGTACTCGCGCACCACCGAGTAGCCGTTGGCCTCCACATGCTCCTGGACGGCGTGCGCGATGTCGCCCAGGAAGCCGCCCTCCACGGCCCGCGCGATGCCGCGCTCCAGCGCCTCGCGCGTCACCTCGATCAGGCGGGCCGCCTCGGCGCTCACCCGCCCCACGGGGAAGGTGCGCGCGTGGTCGCCCACGTACCCCGCGTAGGTGGCGCCCACGTCGACGGAGAGGATGTCGCCCTCCTCCAGCCGTCTCGGCCCGGGGATGCCGTGGACCACCTCGTCGTTGACGGAGGTGCAGATGGCGGCCGGGTAGCCATGATAGCCGATGAAGGTGGGTATGGCGCCGTGCGAACGGATGAACTCCTCCGCCCAGGCGGCCAGCTCGCCGGTCGTCACCCCCGGGCGGATCCGCTCCTCCAGCTCTACCAGGCACTGCGCCGCGATCCGGCCCGCTTCCCGCATCAGGCGGATCTCCCGCGGCGACTTGAGGATGATCATGCCAGACCCAGAGCCTCTTTCAGGGCGGCGGTCACCTCGCCGGGCGCCCGCGAGGCGTCGATGCGCACCAGGCGCCCGCCTGCCTCGTAGAAGTCGACCAGGGGGGCGGTCTGCCGCCGGTAGACGGCCAGGCGCGCCCGCACGGTCTCCTCGCGGTCATCCTCCCGCTGGACGAGCGGCTCGCCGCAGCGGTCGCAACGGCCCTCCCGCTGGGGCGGCTGCGTATAGACATTGTAGACCGCGCCGCAGCGCGGGCAGGTCCGCCGCCCCGCCAACCTGCGCACCACCTCTTCCTCGCCGATGACGAACTCCACCGCCCGCTCCAGCGGGCGCCCCGCCGCCGCCAGGATCCGGTCCAGCGCCTCGGCCTGGGCCACCGTGCGCGGGAAGCCGTCCAGGATGAAGCCCTCGCGGCAGTCGTCCGCGCGCAGGCGCTCCTCCACGATCCCGATGGTCACCTCGTCGGGGACCAGCTGGCCGGCCTCCATGTAGCGCTGCGCCTCCCGGCCCAGCGGCGTCTGGTCGCGCACGGCCGCCCGGAACATGTCGCCCGTGCTGATCTGCGGGATACCCAGCTCCCGGGCGAGGATGGCCGCCTGGGTACCCTTGCCCGCGCCGGGCGGGCCGAGGAAGACCAGCTGCACCGATCCCACACTCCTAGCGCAGGAAGCCTTCGTAGTGGCGCATCAGCATCTGGGACTCGATCTGCTTCATGCTCTCCAGAGCGACGCCCACCACGATGAGAAGGGCCGTCCCGCCGAAATTCAGGTTCGGAATGCCCACCAGCCGCCCGAAGAAGAAGGGCAGCACCGCCACCAGCGCCAGGAAGATGGCGCCCGCGAAGGTCACCCGGTTCAGGATCCGGGTCAGATAGTCGGTTGTGGGGCGGCCGGGCCGGATGCCCGGGATGAAGCCGCCGTACTTCCGGATGTTGTCGGCCACGTCCACCGGATTGAAGACGATCACCGTGTAGAAGAAGGTGAAGCCGATGATCAGGAGGGCGTAGAGCACCGGGTAGATGCCGCCCATCAGCCAGTTGTTGACGGCGGTGAAGACCGGGAAGAAGGTGGCCAGCGTCGCCGGCAAAGAGAGCACCGCGGCGGCGAAGATCACCGGGATGACGCCCGCCTGGTTGACGCGCAGCGGGATGTGGGTGGCCTGGCCGCCGTACATCCGCCGGCCCACCACCCGCTTGGCGTACTGGACCGGGATGCGCCGCGCCGCCTGCTGGACGACGACCACCAGCGCGATGACCGCCAGCCCGAGGACGACCATCACGATCACGTTGAAGATGTTGGCCACGCCGCCGTGCAGATACTGGTAGACGGTGTTCACCCCTCCCGGCAGGCGGGAGAGGATCCCGGCGAAGATGAGCAACGAGATGCCGTTGCCGATGCCCCTGTCCGTGATCAGCTCCCCCAGCCACATCAGGAAGAGGGTCCCGGCGGTCAGCCCGATCACCGCCACCGCGGCGCTGGCGAAGCCGGGGCGGAGGAAGGCTCCCTCGCGGCTGAGGAGCACCGCCGTGCCCGTGGCCTGCACCAGCCCCAGGATGGCCGTCCCGTAGCGCGTCCACTGCGCGATCTTGCGCTGGCCCTCGGCCCCCTCCTTCGCCCACTCCTCCAGCCTCGGGATGACCAGCGTGAGCAGCTGGAGGATGATCGACGCGTTGATGTACGGGATGATGGACATGGCGAAGATCGAGAGGTTGCGCAGCGCGCCGCCCGAGACCACGTCCAGAAAGCCGAAGAGCGTTCCCGACGTCAGCAGCTGCTCGATCTTGGTCGGGTCGATGCCGGGGATGGGGATGTGCGCCCCCAGCCGGAAGACGACCAGCATGGCGGCCGTAAAGAGGATGCGCCGCCGCAGGTCGGCCAGGCGGAAAGACTGGCGCAGCGTCTGGGCGATGGACACCTAGATCACCTCAGCCTTGCCGCCGGCCGCCTCGATCTTGGCCCGCGCGGTCTGGCTGAAGGCGTGGGCACGGACGGTGAGCGCCTGCTCCAGCTCGCCGTCCCCCAGGATCTTCACCCCGTCCAGGAGCTTGCGGACCAGGCGGCGCTGGCGCAGCAGCTCCGGCGTCACCTCGCTGCCCGCCTCGAAGACGTTGAGGGCGCCCACGTTGACGGTCGCATACTCCTTCCGGAAGCGGGCGTTGTTGAAACCGCGCCGTGGCAGCCGCCGCTGCAGCGGCATCTGGCCGCCCTCGAAGCCGGCGCCCTTGGCGCCTCCCGTCCGGGCCTTCTGCCCCTTGGTCCCCCGCGTCGACGTCTTGCCATGTCCCGAGCCGGGGCCGCGACCCACGCGCTTGGGCGGCTTCCTCTTCTGGCCCGGGTGGAGTTCGTGGATTCCCGCCATGGGTTCACCTCCCTGGGCCATCCGGCCTCAGCCGGCGGCCCGCTCCGCGTTCCGCTCGCGCAGCCGCCCGACTTCCTGCGGATCCTTCAGCTGGCGGAGCGCGTCGATGGTGGCCAGCACCACGTTGTTGGGATTGGAGGAGCCCAGCGACTTGGTGAGCACGTCGCTCACGCCGGCCAGCTCCATGATCGCCCGGGTCGCCCCCCCGGCGATGATCCCGGTGCCGGGCGCCGCCGGGCGGATCAGCACCTTGCCCGCCCCGAAGTGTCCCAGCGCCTCGTGCGTGATGGTGGTCCCGCGGCGCGGCACCTGGAAGAGGTTCTTCTTGGCCGCCTGAATGCCCTTACGGATCGCCTCGGGGATCTCGGCCGCCTTCCCGGTGCCTGCCCCCACGCGGCCGTTCCGGTCGCCCACGACGACGAGGGCGGTGAAGTGGAAGCGCCGGCCGCCCTTCACCACCTTGGCCACCCGGTTGATGCGCACCACCCGTTCCTCGAGCTCCGCGCCTTCCGCGTTCCCCTCGGAGCGCGCCATCCGCCCACCTCCCTGCCTTTCCGGTTTCAGAATTCGAGGCCGCCCGCCCGGGCGCCCTCGGCCAGCGCCTTGACCCGCCCGTGGTAGAGGTAGCCGCCGCGGTCGAAGCTGACCTTGCGGATGCCGGCCGCCAGCGCTCGCCGGGCCACCAGCTCGCCCACGCGCTGCGCCGCCTCCACCGTGGCGCCGTTCTTCAGCTGACCGCGCAGCTCCGGGTCGATGCTGGAGGCGGCGACCAGCGTGTGGCCCGCGCGGTCGTCGATGACCTGCGCGTAGATGTGCTTGGAGCTGCGGAAGACGTTGAGCCGCGGCCGCTCCGGCGTGCCGAAGACCTTCTTGCGCACGCGCAGGTGCCTGCGGCGGCGCGCCTCGCGCCGATCCGACGCCATCCCGATCCCCCCTGCCCGCCTTACTTGCCCGTCTTGCCGGCCTTCCGCCGGATCCGCTCGCCGGCGTAGTGGATGCCCTTGCCCAGATAGGGTTCGGGCTTCCGCACGGCGCGGATGTCGGCCGCCACCTGGCCGACCTTCTGCTTGTCGGCGCCGCGCACGACGATGGTGGTCGGGTTGGGCGCCTCGATGGTTACGCCCTCGGGCGGATCGATCTCGACGGGGTGCGAGTAGCCCACGGCGAGCACCAGCCGCCGGCCCTGGACCGAGGCGCGGTAGCCGGTGCCGGTGATCTCCAGCGTCCGCTCGAAGCCCTGCGAGACGCCCTGAACCATGTTGGCGATGAGCGTCCGCGTCAGGCCGTGGAGCGCCTTGCTCCGCCGCTCGTCGTCGGGCCGCCGGACGACCACCTGGCCGTCCTCCACGCTGGCCGTCAGGGCGCCGGGCAGCTCCTGCTCCAGCTCGCCGCGCGGTCCGCGGACGACCACCTTCCGCCCCTCGACCGTCACCTGCACGCCGGCAGGGATCGGGATGGGCTGCTTTCCTACACGGGACACCCTGTTCCCCCCTACCAGACGTAGCAGAGGACCTCGCCGCCGATGCCCAGGCGGCGCGCCTCCCGGTCCGTCATGATCCCCTGCGACGTGGAGATGATGGCGACACCGAGCCCGCCCAGGACGCGCGGCAGCTGGTCGTGGCTGGCGTAGACCCGCAGGCCCGGCCGCGAGATGCGCCGCAGGCCGGTGATCACCCGCCGCCGCCCCGGTCCGTAGCGGAGGAAGACCCGCAGGGTCTTGTTCTTGCCCTCCTCCAGCCACTGGTAGTCCTGGATGAAGCCGTTCCGCTTCAGGATCTCCGCGATCGCCCGCTTCATCTTGGAGCCGGGGATGTCGACCCGGTCCCGGTAGACGGTGTTGGCGTTACGGATGCGCGTCAGCATGTCCGCGATGGGATCCGTCATGCTCAAGGGACGCTTCCCCCCTCTCCCCGCCTGCCTCACCAGCTCGCCTTGCGAATCCCGGGGATCTCACCGCGGTGGGCGAGCTCGCGGAAGCAGAGGCGGCAGAGGCCGAACTTGCCGATATAGCCGCGCGGCCGCCCGCAGCGGGCGCAGCGGTTGCGCCCGCGCACCGGAAACTTCGGCTTCCGCTTCGCTTTCTCGATCATGGCCTTCCTGGCCATCGCTCCACCTCCGGATCGCGCTTCTAGGCGGCACGGAAGGGGACGCCCAGCTCCTCGAGGAGGGCCTTGGCCTCCTCGTCGGTGCGCGCGGTCGTCACCAGGGTGATGTCCATGCCGCGGATCTGGTCGATCTTGTCATACTCGATCTCCGGGAAGACCAACTGCTCCCGGAGACCGAGCGAATAGTTGCCGCGTCCGTCGAAGGCGTCGGGCGAGACCCCGTGGAAGTCGCGCACGCGAGGCAGGACGACGCTGACCAGTTTCTCCAGAAAATCGTACATCCGCTCGCCGCGCAGCGTCACCTTGGCGCCGATGCTCATGCCCGTGCGCACCTTGAAGGCCGCCACCGACTTCCGTGCCTTGGTGACCAGCGGCTTCTGTCCGGTGATGGCGGCCAGGTCACGGACTGCGCCGTCCAGCAGCTTGGGGTCGCGTGTGGCCGCACCGACGCCCATGTTGACGACGATCTTCTCGAGGCGCGGGACCTCCATGATGTTCCGGTAGCCGAAGCGCCGCTGAAGCCCCGGCCGGATCTCTTTCAGATAGCGCTCGCGGAGCGAATTCACGGCCTCTTTTCCACCTCCCCAGGCCGCCGCCTCACCGGTCGACGACCTCTCCGCACCGCTTGCAGACCCGGACCTTGCGCCCGTCGTCCAGGAGCCGGTGGCCGACCCGGGTCGGGCGGTCGCAGTTGGGGCAGACGACCATGGCGTTGGAGGCGTCGATCGGGTTCTCCTGTTCGATGATGCCGCCCTGCATCACCTGGGGTGTCGGCTTCCGGTGCTTCTTGGCGATGTTGACACCCTCCACCACCACCCGGTGCGCGGCGGGGAGGACGCGGAGCACCTTGCCGCGCCGCCCGGCGTCCTTGCCCGAGAGGATCTGGACCGTGTCGCCCTTCCTCAGGTGCACCTTCGGCTTCACCGCTCTTTCCTTCCCACCGGCCGGCATCTCACAAGACCTCCGGGGCGAGGCTGATGATGCGCATGAACTCCCTCTCGCGCAGCTCCCGGGCCACGGGGCCGAAGATGCGCGTACCTCGCGGCTCGCGCGCGTCGCGCAGGATGACGGCGGCGTTGTCGTCGAAGCGGATGTACGAGCCGTCCTCGCGCCGCACCGGTCGCCGCGTCCGCACCACCACCGCGCGCACCACGTCGCCCTTTTTCACCATGCCGTTGGGCGCCGCCGCCTTGACGCTGCAGACGACGGTGTCACCCACGTGCGCATAGCGCCGGTTCGGCCCCCCCAGCACGCGGATCACCTGCAGCTCCTTGGCGCCGGTGTTGTCCGCCACGCGGAGGCGCGTCAGCGTGCGGATCACGACTGCGCCTCCTCCTTCCTGGAGAGGATCTCGACCACCCGCCAGCGCTTCTCCTTGGAGAGCGGCCGCGTCTCCATCAGGCGCACCCGGTCGCCCACGCGACAGCGGTTCTCCTCGTCATGGGCCTTGAAGCGCCGCGTGCGGCGGACGGTCTTGCCGTAGACGGGGTCGGCGACCATGCGCTCCACCGCCACCACGACGGTCTTGTCCATCTTGTCGCTGACCACGCGGCCGACCATCACCTTGCGCCGCTTCCGTGCCGTACCCTCTTCCACACCCGTCCCCCCCTAGGCCCCGCGTTCGCGGGCCAGTTCCCGCTGGCGCAGCACCGTCTTGACGCGAGCGATGTCGCGCCGGACCTGGCGGAGACGCATCGGGTTCTCCAGCTGGCCCGTGGCGTGCTGGAAGTGGAGGTTAAACAGTTCCGATTTCAGGTCGCGGATCTGCTTCTCCAGCTCGGCGTCGCTCAGCTCGGCCAGTTCCCTAGCCTTCACCCGCTCCACCTCCAACCTCGCTGCGCCTGACGAAGCGGGTCTTGATGGGCAGCTTGTGGGAGGCCAGCCGCAGCGCCTCCTGCGCCACCGCCTCCGGGACGCCGGCCAGCTCGAAGAGCACCCGGCCCGGATGGACGACAGCCACCCAGTACTCGGGGTTGCCCTTGCCGCTGCCCATGCGCGTCTCGGCGGGCTTCTTGGTGTACGGCTTGTCGGGGAAGATCTTGATCCAGACGCGCCCGCCGCGCCGGATGTAGCGCGTGATGGCCACGCGGGCGGCCTCGATCTGCCGGTCGGAGATCCAGGCCGGCTCCAGCGCCTGCAGGCCGTACTCGCCGTACTGGACCTCCGAGCCCCGGCTGGCGAGCCCCTTCATCCGTCCCCGGTGCTGCTTGCGATGCTTGACACGCTTGGGCATCAGCATGGCTCACGACCCCCCCGCGGCCGCCCGCTGGGAGCCGCCCCGCTCGCCCGTCCCCGCATGCAGCGGCGCCGCCTGCCCGCGGTTGATCCAGACCTTGACGCCGATCTGGCCGTAGGTGGTGAAGGCCTCCGCGAAACCGTAGTCGACGTCGACGCGCAGGGTGTGCAGGGGCACCGAGCCCTCGGCCGTCCACTCCGTGCGGGACATCTCCGAGCCGCCCAGGCGGCCCGAGACCATCACCTTGACGCCCTTCGCCCCGGCGCGCATCGCCCTCTGGGCCGCCTGCTTGATGGCGCGGCGGAAGGAGACGCGCCGCTCCAGCTGGGTGGCCACGCTCTCGGCCAGGAGCTGCGCCTCCAGCTCGGGGTTCTTCACCTCGGCGATGTTGATGGAGACCTGCTTGCGGGTCATCCGCTCCAGCTCGCCGCGCAGCTGCTCGATGCCCGAGCCGCCCCGGCCGATGACCATGCCGGGCTTGGCCGCGTGGATGACGATCTTGATGCGGCTGGCCGCCCGCTCGATCTCCACCCGCGAGATGCCCGCGTCGTACAGCTTCTTCTTGATGTAGCGGCGGATCGCGATGTCCTCCTGAAGGAGGCTGGCGAAGTCGCGCCGCGCGTACCAGCGGGACTCCCAGTCCCGGATGATGCCGATGCGCAGACCCTTCGGGTGAACCTTCTGTCCCATCCGCTCACGCCTCCCCTCGTTCGCGCAGCACCACCGTGATGTGGCTCGTGCGCTTGAGGATGGGGAAGGCCTGGCCGCGCGCCCGCGGATGGATGCGCTTCATCATCGGGCCGCCGTCCACGTAGGCCCGGTAGATGTAGAGGCGCTCCTCGTCCATCTCGTGGTTGTGCGCGGCGTTGGCCGCGGCCGAACGGATCACCTTGTCGACGATCTTGGACGCCCGCTTCGGCACGAAGCGCAGCATGGTCCGCGCCTCCCGCACCGACTTGCCGCGCACCAGATCGATCACGATCCTCGCCTTGCGCGGGGCGATGCGGACGTAGCGTGCCACCGCCCGCGCCTCGCGCACCGGCTCTTCCGTCGACCGCTCGCCGGCCGATGCCATACCGTCCCCTCCTTGCCCCGCTCTCACTTGAGGGCGATGGACCGCTCCGTCGGATGGCCGTGCCCGCGGTACGTCCGCGTGGGGGCGAACTCGCCCAGGCGGTGTCCCACCATCTCCTCGGTCACGTAGACGGGGACATGCTTCCTGCCGTCATGGACCGCGATGGTCAGGCCGACCATCTCCGGCACGATGGTCGAGGCGCGCGACCAAGTCCGGATCACGCGGCGCTCGCCGCTGCGGCGCACCGCCTCCACCTTCTCCATCAGTTTCGGGTCGACGAACGGACCCTTCTTCAGCGAACGACCCAAGGCGCAGACCACCTCTCCCCCGGCCGCCGCCTCAGGCCTTGCGGCGCCGGACGATCAGCCGGTCGGACTTCTTGCCCCGCTTGCGCGTCTTGTGTCCGAGGGCGGGCTTGCCCCAGGGGGTCACCGGATGCTTCCGGCCGATGGGGGCCCTTCCCTCGCCGCCGCCGTGCGGGTGGTCGACCGGGTTCATCACCGAACCGCGCACCTCCGGCCGCCTTCCCAGCCAGCGCGCCCGGCCGGCCTTGCCGATGCGGACGTTCTCGTGATCGACGTTGCCCACCTGGCCCACGGTGGCGCGGCACTCCTGGAGCACCATGCGCATCTCGCCCGAAGGAAGCCGCAGCGTGGCGTACTTCCCCTCCTTGGCGACGACCTGCGCTACCGTGCCCGCCGCTCGCACCATCTGCCCGCCGCGCCCCGGGTAGAGCTCCACGTTGTGGACCAGTGTCCCGGTCGGGATGCGGCGGAGAGGCAGCGTGTTGCCCGGGCGGATGTCCACGTCCTCGCCGGAGAGGAGGGTGTCGCCCACCCGGACGCCCTCCGGCGCCAGGATGTACGCCTTCTCGCCGTCCGCGTACTGGAGGCGGGCGATGTGCGCGGTCCGGTTCGGGTCGTATTCGATGGCCACCACCCGCGCCGGCACGCCGTCCTTGCGGCGGCGGAAGTCCACCAGCCGGTAGCGCCGCTTGTGGCCACCCCCGCGGTGGCGGACCGTGATGCGGCCCTGGTTGTTCCGCCCGGCGCGCTTGCGGATTCCCCGCACCAGCGACTTCTCGGGCTCCTCGGCCGTCAGCGCCGCCTTGTAGTCCAGGACGGACATATTCCGCCGCCCGGGCGAGGTGGGCTTCAGCTTTCTAACACCCATGCCCCATCCTCCTCCGACCGCTCTCCGGGCTCAGCGCAGCCCCTCGAAGAAGTCGATCTTCTGGCCCGGCTTGAGGACCACGTAGGCCTTCTTCCGGTCGGGCGTGCGGCCTTCCGCCCCGCGCTGGCGGCGCCGCTTGCCGGGCAGGATGACCGTGTTGACGCGCTCCACCTTGACGTGGAAGGCCTCCTCCACGGCGCGTTTGACCGCGGTGCGCGTCGCCCTCCGATCGACCAGGAAGACGTACCTGCCCTGGTCGATCCCCTTCATGCTCTCCTCCGTCACCACCGGCCGGAGGATGACGTCCTGCGGCGCCGGTCCGCTCACCCCGCCAGCACCTCCCCGGCCCTCTCGACGGCCGCCTTCTCGAAGAGGAGCGCCTTGTGCGCCAGGACCTCGTAGGCGTTCAGGTCCTGGACCGGGGCCGTCGCCACCTTCGGCAGGTTCCGGGCCGACAGGTAGACGTTCGGCTTCAGGTCGGAGGTGACCACCAGCGCGCCCTCCAGCCCGATGGCCTCGAGAAGCCTCCGCATCTCGCGGGTACGGGGCTCGCTGAACTCCAGCCCCTCCACCACCTTTAGCTGGCCGTCACGCACCTTGGCGGAGAGCGCCGAGCGCAGCGCCGCGCGCCGCGCCTTGCGGGGGATGGCGTAGCGGTAGGAGCGGGGCTGGGGCCCGAAGACCGTGCCGCCGCCCTTCCAGTGCGGGGCGCGGATGCTGCCCTGGCGCGCGCGACCTGTGTGCTTCTGGCGCCACGGCTTCCGCCCGCCGCCCGAGACCATGCCACGCGTCCGCGTGGCCGCCGTCCCCTGCCGGCGGTTGGCCAGGTACATGACCACCGCCTGGTGCATCAGCGGCTCGTTGGGCTCCACGCCGAAGACCGACTCCGGCAGCTCCATCTCCCCGGTCTGTTCGCCCTGCATGTTGTAGACAGGAACCCTGGGCACCCCTCGTCCCCCCTTTCGCGCCCGGCCGGACTCCCGGCGGCCGGCCCGAGCGGGCCGGCTCCGCCGCCGCTCACGCCCGCGCCGGGATCATCTTGTTCGTGGAGCGGATGAGTAGAAGCGCGCCCTTGGCGCCAGGCACGCTGCCCTTGACGAGCAGGAGGTTCCGCTCCGGTTCGACGCGCACGACCTCCAGGTTCTGCACCGTCGCGCGCCGCGCCCCCATATGCCCGGGCATTCCCCGGCCCTTGAAGACGCGCGCCGGGTAGGTCGAGGCGCCCAGGGAGCCGACGCGCCGGTGATACTTCGAACCATGCGACATGGGGCCGCGCCGGAAACCGTGGCGCTTGATGACGCCCTGGAAGCCCTTGCCCTTGCTGATTCCGGTCACGTCCACCCGGTCGCCGCGGTTGAAGAGCGCCACCGTCACCTCCTGGCCGCTGGAGAAGGCGCCGGGCTCCTCCACGCGGACCTCGCGCAGCCAGCGGACGGGCTCGACGCCGTGGCGGGCGAAGTGCCCCGCCATCGGCTTCTTCACCCGTCTCGGCTTGACGCTGCCGAAGCCGAGCTGGACGGCGGCGTAGCCGTCGCGCTCGGGCGTCTTGACCTGGACCACGCGGCAGGGACCCGCCTCGATGGCGGTGACGGGGAGCAGGCGGCCCTCTTCGTCGAAGAGCTGCGTGATCCCCAGTTTCCTGCCCAGAATCGCCTTGGCCAAACCCTTCACCTCCGCCCCGCGCCGGGCCGGCGCCGGCTACAGCTTGATCTCGATGTCCACGCCGGCCGGCAGGTCGAGGCGCATCAGCGCGTCCACGGTGCGCGGCGTCGGGTCCAGGATGTCGATGAGGCGCTTGTGCGTCCGCATCTCGAATTGCTCCCGGATGTCCTTCTCGCCGTTGGGCGCCACCAGGACGGTGTAGACCGCGCGCTCCGTGGGAAGCGGGACCGGGCCCGCCACCTCCGCGCCGGTCCGCTTGGCCGTCTCCACGATCTGCCCCGCCGACTGGTCCAGGACCGCGTGGTCGAAGCCCCGCAACCGGATCCGGATCTTCTGGCGAGCCATCGGATCCCTCCTAGTCCTCGATCTTGGTCACCACGCCGGCGCCGACCGTGTGACCGCCCTCGCGGATGGCGAAGCGGAGCCCCTCCTCGATGGCGATGGGCTCGATCAGCTCGACCGACATGGTGATGTTGTCACCCGGCATGACCATCTCCGTCCCCTCGGGCAGCGTGATGGTGCCGGTGACGTCGGTGGTCCGGAAGTAGAACTGCGGCCGGTAGCCGTTGAAGAAGGGGGTGTGGCGCCCGCCCTCTTCCTTGGTCAGGACGTAGACCTGGGCGCTGAACTTGCGGTGCGGGTGGATGGAGCCGGGCTTGGCCAGCACCTGGCCGCGCTCCACATCCTTCTTGTCGACGCCGCGCAGCAGGGTGCCGATGTTGTCGCCGGCGACCGCCTGGTCGAGCAGCTTCCGGAACATCTCCACGCCCGTCACCACGGTCCGCCGCGGACGGTCCGCCAGGCCGACGATCTCCACCTCGTCGCCGACCTTGACCGTGCCACGCTCCACGCGCCCCGTGGTCACCGTGCCGCGGCCGGTGATGGTGAAGACGTCCTCGATGGGCATCAGGAAGGGCTTGTCGACGTCGCGCTCGGGCGTCGGGATGTAGCTGTCGACGGCGTCCATGAGCTCCCAGATCTTGCCGCACCACTGGCACTCGCGCTGCCCGCAGCCGCACTCCAGCGCCTTGAGCGCCGAGCCGGTGACGATGGGCACCTCGTCGCCGGGGAACTCGTACTTGGAGAGAAGCTCGCGCACCTCCAGCTCCACCAGCTCGAGGAGCTCCGGATCGTCCACCATGTCCGCCTTGTTCAGGAAGACAACCATGGCCGGCACGCCTACCTGGCGGGCGAGAAGGATGTGCTCGCGCGTCTGCGGCATGGGCCCGTCGGCGGCGCTCACCACCAGGATGGAGCCGTCCATCTGCGCCGCGCCGGTGATCATGTTCTTGATGTAGTCGGCATGGCCCGGGCAGTCGACGTGGGCGTAATGGCGGTGCTCCGTCTCGTACTCGACGTGCATGGTGTTGATGGTGATGCCGCGGGCCCGCTCCTCCGGCGCCTTGTCGATCTGCTCGTAAGGCGTGTACTGCGCCCATCCGCGCTTGGAGAGCACCAGCGTGATCGCCGCGGTCAACGTCGTCTTGCCGTGGTCGACGTGGCCGATGGTGCCGATGTTCACGTGCGGCTTGGTGCGCTCGAACTTCTGCTTGGCCATCGCTCGTTCACCCTCCCCGCTTCAGTCCTCCCGGGCACTCGCCCGGCCTGCCGACAGCCTCAAGCCTTCTGGGCCTGGGCGCGGTGGTGGATCACCTCGTCCGCGAGGTTGCGCGGCACTTCCTCGTAATGGTCGAACTGCATGGTGTACGTGCCCCGCCCCTGCGTCTTGGAACGCAGGTCGGTGGCGTAACCGAACATCTCCGCCAGGGGCACGAAGGCGCGGATCACCTGGGCGTTGCCGCGCGGCTCCATGCCCTCGATCCTGCCCCTGCGCGCGTTGATGTCGCCGATCACGTCGCCCATGTACTCCTCGGGTACCACCACCTCGACCTTCATCACCGGCTCCAGGAGCACGGGGTCGGCCTGCTGCGCCGCGTTGCGGAAGGCCATGGACCCTGCGATCTTGAAGGCCATGTCCGACGAGTCCACCTCGTGGTAGGAGCCGTCGAAGAGCGTGGCCCGCACGTCCACCATGGGGTAGCCGGCCACCACGCCATTCTGCATCGCCTCGCGCACGCCGGCCTCCACGGCCGGGATGAACTCCTTGGGAACCACCCCGCCGACGATCTTGTCGACGAATTCGAAGCCCTTGCCCGCCTCCAGCGGCTCGATCTCCAGCCAGACGTCGCCGTACTGACCGTGGCCACCCGTCTGTCGGACGAAGCGGCCCTGGGCCCGCGCGCTGCGGCGGATGGTCTCACGGTAGGCCACCTGCGGCCGCCCCACATTGGCCTGGACGTGGAACTCCCGCTTCAGCCGGTCGACGATGATCTCCAGGTGGAGCTCGCCCATACCCGAGATGATGGTCTGCCCGGTCTCCGGATCCGTGGCGACGCGGAAGGTGGGATCCTCGTCGGCCAGGCGCTGTAGCGCCTCGCCCATGCGGTCCTGATCGGCCTGCGTCTTCGGTTCGATGGCCACCGAGATGACAGGCTCGGGGAACTGCATGGCCTCGAGGCGGATGGGCGCCTCCTCGGGGCAGAGCGTGTCGCCGGTCTTGGTCTGCTTCAGTCCCACCGCCGCCACGATCTCGCCGGCCCCGGCCTCGGCCACCTCCTCGCGGTGGTTGGCGTGCATGCGCAGGAGCCGGCCGATGCGCTCCTTCCTCCCGGTGTTGGCGTTGAGCACGTAGGAGCCGGCGCTCAGCCGCCCGGAGTAGACGCGCAGGAAGCAGAGCTTGCCCACGAAGGGGTCGGCCGCGATCTTGAAGGCCAGCGCCGCCAGCGGCTCCTCGTCGGAGACCTGACGCACGATCTCCTCCCCGGTGCGCGGGTCGACGCCGTGGACCGGCGGCAGGTCCAGGGGCGAGGGCAGGTACTCCAGGACCGCGTCCAGGAGCGTCTGCACGCCCTTGTTCCGGTAGGCGGCGCCGCAGAGGACGGGCACAGCCCGCAGCTCCAGCGTCCCCTTGCGGAGGGCCGCGCGGATCTCCTCGGGCGCGATGGCCTCGCCGTCGAGGTACTTCATCATCAGGTCGTCATCCAGCTCGGCCGCCGCCTCGACCAGCTTCTCCCGCCACTCCTCCGCCCGCGAGCGGAGTTCCTCGGGGATCTCCCGCTCCTCCATCACCGTGCCCAGCTCGTCGACCCAGTAGATCGCCTTGCCGCGCACCAGGTCGACCACGCCGGCGAAGCTCTCCTCCGCCCCGATGGGGATCTGGACCGGCACCGGGTTGGCGCCGAGCCGCTCGCGGATGGAGCGGACCGAACCGTAGAAGTCCGCGCCGACGGAATCCATCTTGTTGATGAAGGCGATGCGCGGAACGCCGTAACGGTCGGCCTGCCGCCAGACGGTCTCCGACTGCGGCTCCACACCGTTCTTGGCATCAAAGATGGCGATGACGCCGTCCAGCACCCGTAGCGCGCGCTCCACCTCCACGGTGAAGTCCACGTGCCCGGGCGTGTCGATGATGTTGATCCGGTGGTCCTTCCAGAAGCAGGTCGTCGCCGCGGAGGTAATGGTGATGCCCCGCTCCTGCTCCTGCGGCATCCAGTCCATGGTGGCCGAACCCTCGTGGACCTCGCCCATGCGGTGGACCCGGCCGGTATAGAACAGGATGCGCTCCGTCGTGGTCGTCTTGCCGGCGTCGATATGCGCGGAGATACCGATGTTGCGCACGCGCTCCAGCGGGATCTCAGGCATCACGTTCCCTCCTTCCCTCTCGAAATCTCCCCCGCAGCCCGCCGGCCGGAATCCGCGGGCCACCTCGGTCCCGGGACACGCCGCTACCAGCGGTAGTGGGCGAAGGCCCGGTTCGACTCGGCCATGCGATGGAGTTCCTCTTTCCGGCGCACGGCGCCGCCGGTGTTGTTGGCCGCATCCAGGATCTCGCCGGCCAGCCGTTCCACCATGCCGCGCTCGTTCCGCTGCCGGGCGTACTGCACGAGCCAGCGCAACGCCAGCGACCGCCGCCGCTCCGGCCGCACCTCGAGCGGCACCTGGTAGGTGGCGCCGCCGACCCGCCGAGGGCGGACCTCCAGGGCGGGCATGGCGTTGCGGACCGCCTGTTCGAAGACTTCCAGCGGCTCCCGCCCGGTCCGCTCGCGGATCCGCTCCAGCGCCTCGTAGAAGATTCTCTGGGCCAGCGACTTCTTGCCGTCCCGCATGATTTTGTTAATCATGCGCGCCGCCAGCTCCGACCCGTAGACCGGGTCCGGTGCCACCTCTCGTGGCGGTACGGGACCGCGTCTGGGCATCCTGGCGCCCCCTCCTCCCAGCCCCGTCTCTCAGGGAACTACTTCTTGGGCCGCTTGGCGCCGTACTTGGAACGTCCCTGGCGCCGGCGCTCCACCCCGGCCGCGTCCAGCGTGCCGCGGATGATATGGTAGCGGACCCCGGGGAGATCCTTGACGCGCCCGCCGCGGACCAGGACCACCGAGTGCTCCTGGAGGTTGTGCCCCTCGCCCGGGATGTAGGCCGTCACCTCGACGCCGTTGGTCAGCCGTACCCGGGCCACCTTGCGCAGAGCGGAGTTGGGCTTCTTGGGCGTCTGGGTCCGGACCTGGACGCAGACGCCGCGCTTCTGCGGATTGCCGCGCAGCGCCGGCGCCGCAGTCTTCTGGGCGACCGGCTGACGACCGCCGCGGATCAGCTGGTTGATGGTGGGCATCCCGCACCTCCTCTCACGCGCTCAGGTGGCCCGGAAGCAGCTTCCGGGCCACCGCCGATCCCGATCCTGGACCGGGCTCTCCTCCGGAACCGCTCATCCCGTTTCGCGGAGGATCGCCGCCGCCGCCGTGCCCACGTCGACCCCGCACTCCCGGCCGAGCTCCATCATACTCTCGTACCAGCTGACGGCCACGTGGTTTTCTTCGCACAGCTTGAGCAGCGGCTCGATCACCCTGCGCTCGGCGTCGCGCGCCACGCAGACCAGGCGCGCCTGGCCCCGCTGTACCGCCTTCAGCGTCTGCTTGGTGCCCACCACGCGGCGGGCACCAGCCGCTTCCGCCATCGGGCCCATGCCTCGCCCTCCACTCTCCAGGCGCAGAGCGCCGGGCAAAGCGCTAGCATTCTAGCACCGGCCGGAAAAGCCCGTCAACGCTCCGCGGGCGCCGCCCCGGCCGCCTGCGCGGCCTCGCCCAGGCCGTTCCCGCGGGCTTGGCCGTCGCCCGCAAGCCCCAGCACCTCCTCCGCCAGCGAGGGGCCGGCTCCGGGCACCGTCGGACGCTCGCCCTCCACGCGGATGGTCAGCCTGCGGTAAGTCGGAAGGCCGGTACCTGCGGGGATCAGCTTCCCCAGGATCACGTTCTCCTTCAGGCCGACGAGGTGGTCCTGCTTCCCCTTGGTGGCCGCCTCGGTCAGCACCCGCGTCGTCTCCTGGAAGGAGGCGGCCGACAGGAAGGAGTCCGTCGCCAGCGAGGCCTTGGTGATCCCCAGCAGCACCGGGCTGACCCGCGCCGGCTCCAGCCCGGCCGCCTCCGCCTCGCGGTTGGCGTCCTCGGCCTCCCACTGGTCCACCAGGCCACCCGGCAGAAGCCGGGTGTCGCCGGGGTCGTCGACGCGCACCTTGCGCAGCATCTGCCGGATGATGATCTCGATGTGCTTGTCGTTGATCTCCACGCCCTGCAGCCGGTAGACCCGCTGCACCTCCTGCAAGAGGTACTCCTGGACGCCCTTGACGCCCTTGACGCGCAGGATGTCGTGCGGATTGATGGGGCCCTCGGTCAGGGGGTCGCCCGCCTCCACCCGGTCGCCCTCGCCCACCCGCAGGCGTGCCCCGTAGGGCACCGGGTACTCCTGGACGCGCCCGTCGTCGGCGGTCACCCGTACGGCGCGATGATTGGCTTCCTCGGAGATGGAGACCACGCCCTCCAGCTCCGTGGTCACCGCCTGGCCGCGCGGGCGCCGGGCCTCGAAGAGCTCCTCCACCCGCGGCAGACCCTGGGTGATGTCCTCGCCGGCCACGCCGCCCGTGTGGAAGGTGCGCATGGTCAGCTGCGTCCCCGGCTCCCCGATGGACTGGGCGGCGATGATGCCCACCGCCTCGCCCACCTCCACCAGGCCGCGCGCCGCCAGATCGCGCCCGTAGCAGCGGGCGCAGACACCGAGTCGCGAGCGGCAGGTGAGCACCGAACGGACCTTGACCGCCTCGATGCCGGCCTGGACGATGGCCTGGGCCACTTCCTCGTTGATCATCTCGTTGCGCCGGCAGAGGATCTCGCCACTCCCAGGGGCGACCACGTCCTCGGCCGCCACGCGGCCGTTGATGCGGTCGAAGAGCGACTCGATCTCCTCACCCCCGTCGCGCACCTCGCGCACCACGATGCCGTCGTCGGTGCCGCAGTCCTCCTCGCGGACGATGACGTCCTGGCTGACGTCCACCAGCCGGCGCGTCAGGTAGCCCGAGTCGGCGGTGCGCAGCGCCGTGTCCGCCAGCCCCTTCCGGGCGCCGTGGGTGGAGGTGAAGTACTCCAGCACGGTCAGCCCCTCGCGGAAGTTGGAGCGGACGGGGATCTCGATGGTCCGCCCCGACGGGTCGGCCATCAGGCCGCGCATGCCGGCCAGCTGGGAGAGCTGGGCCACGTTGCCTCGCGCGCCCGAGTTGACCATCATGGCCACCGGGTTGGTGGGGTCCAGCGCCTTCATCACGTTCTCCGTGATCTCGTCCTTGGCGCGCGTCCAGACGTCGATCACCCGCTGGTATCGCTCCTCGTTGGTCAGGAAGCCCCGCCGGTACTGGCGCTCGATGGCGTCCACCTCGGCGTCCGCGCGCGCCAGCACCTCCTCCTTGTCGGCCGGCACGGTCAGGTCCGACATGGAGATGGTGGCACCGGCCCGCGTCGCGAAGCGGTAGCCCAGCTCCTTGATGCCGTCCAGCATGGTGGTGGTGGCCGTGGTGCCGCCCTTGCGGAAGCACTCGCCGACCAGCTGGCCCAGCCGCCCTTTGTCGACCGTCTCGTTGA
The DNA here is from genome assembly GCA_023511835.1 of Bacillota bacterium. Lineage (NCBI taxonomy): Bacteria > Bacillati > Bacillota > Bacillota bacterium. Next base: position 34,658 of record JAIMAT010000007.1, read on the forward strand.
CGAAGCCCAGGAAGTCCGGCAGCTTCTCGTTGAAAATCAGCCGCCCCACGGTGGTGGTCAGCCGGCGCCCGTCCAGGCGCACCTGGACCCGCGCGTGCAGGTCGACCTCGCCCAGCTCGTAGGCCATGATGGCCTCTTCGCGCGAGGCGAAGGCGCGTCCCTCGCCCCGGGCTCCCTCGTGGTCGAAGGTGAGGTAGTAAGAGCCCAGGACCATGTCCAGCGTCGGCGTCACCACCGGGCTGCCGTCCTTGGGGCTGAGGATGTGGTCGGCGGCCATCATGAGCACCCGCGCCTCGGCCTGGCCTTCGGCGGAGAGCGGCACGTGGACGGCCATCTGGTCGCCGTCGAAGTCGGCGTTGTAGGCCGTGCAGACCAGCGGGTGGATCTGGATGGCCCGCCCCTCCACCAGCACCGGCTCGAAGGCCTGGATACCCAGCCGGTGGAGCGTCGGCGCCCGGTTGAGGAGGACGGGGTGCTCCTTGATCACTTCCTCGAGGACGTCCCAGACCTCGTCGCGGGCGCGCTCCACCATGCGCTTGGCGTTCTTGATGTTGTGCGCGTAGCCCAGCTCCACCAGCCGCTTCATGACGAAGGGCTTGAAGAGCTCCAGCGCCATCTCCTTGGGCAGGCCGCACTGGTTCATGCGCAGCGTCGGCCCGACCACGATGACCGAGCGGCCGGAGTAGTCGACGCGCTTGCCCAGCAGGTTCTGGCGGAAGCGGCCCTGCTTCCCCTTGAGCATGTCGCTCAGCGACTTGAGCGGCCGGTTGCCCGGCCCCGTCACGGGGCGGCCGCGGCGCCCGTTGTCGATGAGGGCGTCGACGGCCTCCTGGAGCATGCGCTTTTCGTTGCGCACGATGATGTCGGGCGCGCCCAGTTCGAGGAGCCGCTTCAGGCGGTTGTTCCGGTTGATCACGCGGCGGTAGAGGTCGTTCAGGTCGGAGGTGGCGAAGCGGCCGCCGTCCAGCTGCACCATCGGCCGCAGGTCGGGCGGGATGACCGGGATCACGTCCAGGATCATCCACTCCGGCCGGTTGCCCGACTGGCGGAATGCCTCCACCACCTCCAGCCGGCGGATGGCGCGCACGCGCCGCTGCCCGGAGCTGGAGCGGCTCTCCTCGCGCAGCTCCTCGGCCAGCTCGTCGAGGTCGATCTTCTGCAGGAGCTCCTTGATCGCCTCGGCGCCCATGCCGGCCCGGAAGGCGTTCCCGTATCGCTCCCGCGCCTCCCGGTACTCGTTCTCGGTGAGCAGCTGCTTCTCCATCAGCCCCGTCTCGCCGGGGTCGATGACGATGTAGTTGGCGAAGTAGAGGACCTTCTCCAGCTGGCGGGGCGACATGTCCAGCATGAGGCCCATACGGCTGGGGATGCCCTTGAAGTACCAGATGTGCGAAACGGGCGCCGCCAGCTCGATGTGGCCCATGCGCTCGCGCCGGACCTTGGAGCGCGTCACCTCGACGCCACAGCGGTCGCAGACGATGCCCTTGTAGCGGACCCGCTTGTACTTGCCGCAGTGGCACTCCCAGTCCTTGGTCGGCCCGAAGATCTTCTCGCAGAAGAGCCCGTCCCGCTCCGGCTTCAGCGTCCGGTAGTTGATGGTCTCCGGCTTCTTCACCTCGCCATGGGACCACTCGCGGATCTGCTCCGGCGAGGCGAGGCCGATGGCGATGGACTCGAACGAGTTGAGGTCTACCACCCGCAGGTCCCCCTTCCTTGCGCTGGCCGGAGCCTCATTCCAGGTCGTCCACGGGCTCGTCGCCGGCGAAGCCGTCCTCCGGCTCCACCGCGAAGACGCCCATGCCGGGAAGCTCGCCTTCCTCGTCGGACTCCTCGGCGCTCTCCTCGATACGCTCCTCGTCCAGCGTGGCCTGGGCGGCCTGGCGCGCCTCGACCGCGGCCGGGCGGCGCACCTCGCTCAGGTCGAAGTCGTATTCGCTCGGCGTCTCGCCGTACTCGTCGTCGGTCTCGACCAGCTCCACCTCCTGGCCGTCGTGCGAGTAGATGCGAACGTCCAGCCCCAGGCTCTGCATCTCCTTGATCAGCACCTTGAAGGACTCGGGTACGCCGGGCTGCGGCACGTTCTCGCCTTTGATGATGGCCTCGTAGGTCTTGACGCGCCCGATGGTGTCGTCGGACTTGACCGTCAGCAACTCCTGCAGCGTGTAGGCCGAGCCGTACGCCTCCAGCGCCCAGACCTCCATCTCGCCAAAGCGCTGGCCGCCGAATTGTGCCTTTCCGCCCAGCGGCTGCTGGGTGACCAGCGAGTAGGGGCCCGTCGAACGCGCGTGGATCTTGTCGTCCACCAGGTGCGCCAACTTGAGGATATAGACGTAGCCCACCGTCACCGGGTTGTCGAAGGGCTCGCCCGTCCGACCGTCATAGAGCACCGTCTTCCCGTTCTCGGGCAGGCCCGCCTCGCGCAGCATCTCCAGGATCTCTTGCTCGCTGGCCCCGTCGAAGACCGGCGTCGCCACCCGGATGCCCAGCTCCTGCGCCGCCCAACCCAGCGTGCACTCCAGGATCTGGCCCAGGTTCATGCGCGAGGGCACGCCCAGCGGGTTGAGGACGATGTCCACCGGGCGACCGTCGGGCAGGTAGGGCATATCCTCCACGGGGAGGATCTTGGAGACGACGCCCTTGTTGCCGTGGCGGCCGGCCATCTTGTCGCCGGCCGAGATCTTCCGCTTCTGGGCCACGTAGACGCGGATGAGCTGGTTGACGCCCGGGGCCAGCTCGTCGCCGTTCTCGCGCGAGAAGACCTTGACGTCGACCACGATGCCGCTCTCGCCGTGCGGCACGCGCAGCGAGGTGTCGCGCACCTCGCGCGCCTTCTCGCCGAAGATGGCGCGGAGCAGCCGCTCCTCCGCCGTCAGCTCGGTCTCGCCCTTGGGCGTCACCTTGCCCACCAGGATGTCGCCCGGGTGGACCTCGGCGCCGATGCGGACGATGCCGCGCTCGTCCAGGTCCTTCAGCACGTCCTCGCCCACGTTGGGGATGTCGCGCGTGATCTCTTCCGGGCCCAGCTTGGTGTCCCGCGCCTCGCACTCGTGCTCCTCGATGTGGATCGAGGTGAAGGTGTCGTCCCGGACCAGGCGCTCGCTGAGCAGGATGGCGTCCTCGTAGTTGTACCCCTCCCAGGGCATGAAGGCGCAGAGGACGTTCTTGCCCAGGGCCAGCTCGCCGTGGTCGACGCTCGGCCCGTCCGCCAGGATGTCGCCCGCCTCGACGCGCTGGCCGACGCGGACCACCGGCTTCTGGTTGAAGCAGGTCCCCTGGTTGGTCCGCTGGAACTTCAACAGTTCGTAGAGGTCTCGCTGGCCGTCGTCGCCGCGCACGATCACCTCGTCGGCGGTGACGCGCTCCACGATCCCCGCCCGCCGCGCCAATACCTGCACCCCCGAGTCCATGGCGGCGCGGAACTCGATGCCTGTGCCCACCAGCGGCGCCTCGGTGGTCAGGAGCGGGACCGCCTGTCTCTGCATGTTGGCGCCCATCAGCGCGCGGTTGGCGTCGTCGTGCTCCAGGAAGGGGATGAGCGCGGTGGCCACGCTCACCACCTGCTTCGGCGAGACGTCCATGTAGTCGACCTCGGTGGGCGCCACTCGGACGATGTCCTGCTGGTAGCGGCAGGTAACCCGCTCCGCCTGGAAGCGCCCCGCCTCGTCCAGCGGCTCGTTGGCCTGGGCGATGCGCGCGTCGTCCTCCTCGTCGGCGGTCAGGTAGACGATCTCGTCCGTCACCTGACCCTCGACCACCTTCCGGTAGGGCGTCTCGATGAAGCCGTACTCGTTGATGCGGGCGTAGGTGGAGAGCGCGCCGATCAGGCCGATGTTGGGCCCTTCCGGCGTCTCGATGGGGCACATGCGCCCGTAGTGCGAGTGATGGACGTCGCGCACGTCGAAGCCGGCCCGCTCGCGCGAGAGGCCGCCCGGCCCCAGGGCGCTCAGGCGGCGCTTGTGCGTCAGCTCGGCCAGCGGGTTGGTCTGGTCCATGAACTGGCTGAGCTGGCTGGAGCCGAAGAACTCCTTGACCGCGGCCACCACCGGCCGGATGTTGATCAGCGCCTGTGGCGTGATCAGCTCCGCGTCCTGGATGGTCATGCGCTCCCGGATCACCCGCTCCATGCGGGCCAGCCCCACCCGGAACTGGTTTTGCAGGAGCTCGCCCACCGAGCGCAGGCGCCGGTTCCCGAGGTGGTCGATGTCGTCGGTGGCGCCGACGCCGCGCATCAGCGTGAACATGTAGTTGACGATAGCCGCCACATCGTCCGGCGTGATGGTCTTGACGTCCATGGCGGGCGCCCCGTTGCTCAGCACCAGCAGCTCGCGGTCGTCGTCGGTACGGACGCGCAGCTCGCGCACGCCCGCCTGGCTCAGCTGCTCGGCCACGGCGCGGGTGATGCGGCCGCCCGCGGGCAGGAGGAGCGCGCCGCTGGCGGGATCCCGGACGTCCTCCGCCGCCGTGCGGCCGACCACGCGGTTGCGCAGGCTCAGCTTCTTGTTCAGCTTGTAGCGGCCCACCGCGGCCAGGTCGTACCGCTTGGGATCGGTCAGGAGCCCCTCCAGGAGGGCGCGCGCATTCTCCTCCGTGGGGGGCTCGCCCGGGCGGAGCCGTTTGTAGATCTCGACCAGGGCGGTGCGCGCATCGCGGGTCGGGTCGTGTTCCAGCGTCGCACGCACCTCCGCCGTCTCCCCGAGGAGGGCGAGAAGCTGTTCGTCGCTCTCCCAGCCTAGCGCGCGGAGCAGGGCGGTCGCGGGCAGCTTCCGCGTCCGGTCGACGCGCACCTGGAGGATGCCGCCCGCCTCGGTCTCGAACTCGAGCCAGGCGCCGCGGTTGGGGATGACCGTGCAGGTGTAGACCGGGTTCCCGCCGGCGTCGACGTCACGGCCGTAGTAGACGCCTGGCGAGCGGACGAGTTGGCTGACGACGACGCGCTCGGCGCCGTTGATGATGAAGGTGCCCGTCTCGGTCATGAGCGGGAAGTCGCCCATGAAGACCTCCTGCTCCTTCATCTCGCCCGTCTCGCTGTTGATCAGGCGGACGCGGACGCGCAGCGGCGCCGCATAGGTGGCGTCGCGCTCCTTGCACTCGCGCTCGCTGTACTTGGGCTCGCCGAGGGTGTAGTCCAGGAACTCCAGGATCAGGTTCCCGGTGAAGTCCCGGATGGGGGAGATGTCGTGGAACATCTCCAGCAGGCCTTCCTCCAGGAACCACTGGTAGGACTTCCGCTGCACCTCGATCAGGTTGGGGATGTCCAGGACCTCGGCGATCTTCGCAAAGCTCTTGCGCTGCCCCGCCAGCCGCGTCGGGTCGGCCATCGGCCTCACTCCTCTGCGCGAAGTTGACGATCACCCACAGGCGGGAACGACCCGAGTCAGCCGCTCGGCCGCGTGACAGGAAGGAACCAGCCGACGGGCATCGAATGGAGGAGCGTGGATGGAGCCTTTGGGAGTCGCAAGCGGAGGCGTCACTCTCCCGGCAGTGGTTCGCGCGCGATGAGGGCATCACGCTGCGGCAAGCTTTGAGTGTACATTATCCCCCTTGCGAGGTCAAGAGAGTAGCGGCCCAGCCCGCCGGCCTTCCGCCGGCGGGCTGTCCTTTCCGCGGCCGCCGCCCGGTCGGCCGCGGCCCGTCATCCTTGCGGGCTGGGCGTCCTACTTGATCTCGACCGTCGCCCCCGCCTCCTCCAGCTTGGCCCGCAGCGACTCGGCCTCCTCCTTGGAGACCTTCTCCTTGACCGGCTTGGGAGCGCCGTCCACGAGGTCCTTGGCCTCCTTGAGGCCGAGGCCGGTCAGCTCACGGACCACCTTGATCACCTGGATCTTCTTGTCGCCGGCCGACTGGAGGATGACGTCAAACTCCGTCTGCTCCTCGGCCGCCGGCTCCGCCGCGGCGGCGCCGGCCGCCCCCGCGCCCGGCGCGGCCGCCACCATGGCTACCGGCGCGGCCGCCGAGACGCCGTACTTCTCCTCGAACCGGTGCACGAGCTCCGAGAGCTCCAGCACCGAAAGCGTATCCACCAGCTCGAGAATCTGGTCCACCGCCGACATCGCTTCCAACCTCCCCTTCGGCACCGGGTGTCCCGGTCCTCTTCCGAACTCCTCTCGGCCGCAGGAAGCCCGGCCCGCTGCGCTCCCCGCATCCGGGCAGGCGCCTCTCCGCCCTGTGGTCCCGTTCCCGCGCTAGGCCGCCGCCTGCCGCTGCTCCGCCAGCGCGTGCAGCTGCGTGGCCAGCCCGCGCAGCGGGGCCGCCAGGACAGAGGCCATGTTGCGCAGCGGCGCGGCCAGCATGCCGGCCACCTGGGCCAGCAGCTCCTCCCGGCCGGGCAGCGTCGCCAGCCGCTGCACGCCAGCCGCGTCGATGGCGCGGCCTTGCAGCACCCCGCCCTTGATGGTGACGCTCTTATGCGTCCGGGCGAACTCGCTCATGGCCTTCGCGACCGCAACCGGGTCGCTGTCGCCGAAGGCATACGAGTTGGGGCCCTCCAGGAGCGGCTTCAGCTCGTCCAGCCCGGCCTGCTCGGCTGCGCGGCGCGCCAGGGTGTTCTTGACCACGCGGAAGTCGATGCCCTGACTGCGCAGCTGCGCCCGCAAGGCGGTGCTCTCGGCCCCGGTCAGGCCGCGGAACTCCACCAGGACGACCGCCGCCGACTCCTTCAGCCGCCGGCTCAGCCATGCCACCGTCTCCGCCTTGGCGGCCATGGTGGCCGCATTGGGCATCCCGCACCCCTCCCCTCTTCCGGCTTGCCTGTTCCGCACGCCGCCCCGCCGGCGGCGGAGCGGCGTCGCTCCCAGACGAAAGGCGCCTCCCGCAGACGGGAGGCGTGACGGAGTGCCGGCTCCATCGGCCGGTTCATCCGCTCGCCTCGGCAGGCGACCGGCCGCCGCCGGTCCTTGGGCCCCTCGGGCACCTGCTGTCTACGGCCGAGCAGCGTCCTTCAGCTGGCAAGGCGCCCGGAGTATACCACAGCCCCCGGGTCGAGGCCAGGTCCGCGGCCGGCTGCTCGTCAGGCGACCCGCGCGGGATTGACGCGGATTCCGGGCCCCATGGTGGAAGAGACGGTGACCGAGCGCAGGTACTGTCCCTTGGCCGTCTCCGGCCGCGCCTTGACCAGGGCGTCCACCAGCGTGCGCAGGTTTTCGGCCAGCGCCTCCACCGGGAAGGAGACCTTGCCGATGGGCGCATGGACGATGCCGGCGCGGTCGGTCCGGTACTCCACGCGACCCGCCTTGGCCTCCTGGACCGCGCGCGCCGGATCGGGAGTGACCGTCCCCGACTTGGGGTTGGGCATCAGGCCCCGCGGGCCGAGGATGCGGCCGAGCTGGCCCACCAAGCCCATCATCTCCGGCGTGGCGATGGCCACGTCGAACTCCAGCCATCCTTCGCGGATGCGCTGGACCAGGTCCTCGTCGCCTACCACCTCGGCCCCCGCCGCCTGCGCAGCCTTTGCGGCCTCTCCGCGAGCGAAGACCGCGACGCGGACCTGCCGCCCCGTGCCGTGCGGCAGGACGACGGCGCCCCGGACCATCTGGTCCGCATGGCGCGGATCGACACCCAGCCGGACGGCCGCCTCCACCGTCTCGTCGAAGCGCGCGCGGGCCAGTTCCTTTACCTTGCTCAACGCTTCCTCGGGCTCGTAGAGGCGTCCCCTCTCCACCTGTGCGGCGACGCTCTGGTAGCCCTTTCCGCGATGCATACGCATCCACCTCCCGTGGTCCCGTCGGGCCTAAAGCCCTCCCACGCCCTACACTGCTACCCGCGGCCGGCCCTCAGCCTTCGACCACCTCGATCCCCATGCTGCGGGCCGTCCCCTCGATCATCCGCTCCGCCGCCTCCAGCGAGGCCGCGTTCAGGTCGGGCATCTTGGTCCGCGCGATCTCCCGCACCTGCTCGCGCGTCACCTTGGCCACCTTCTGGGTGTTGGGGCGGGGCGAAGCCGTCTCGATCCCGGCCGCCTTTTTCAGGAGGACCGCCGCCGGTGGCGTCTTGGTGACGAAGGTGAAGCTCCGGTCGGCGTAGATGGTGATGACCACCGGGATGATCAGGCCCACCTGCTCCTTGGTCCTTTCGTTGAACTCCTTGGTGAAGGCCATGATATTGATCCCGTGCGGTCCCAGCACCGTGCCGACCGGAGGCGCGGGCGTAGCCTTTCCTGCGGGGATCTGGAGCTTGACGACGGCTGCGACCTTCTTCGCCATCTCGGCGGCCAACCTCCTCGCGACTGCCTAAAGCTTTTCCACCTGCGTGAAGTCCAGCTCCACCGGCGTCTCGCGGCCGAACATGGAGACGAGCACCCGGAGCTTGCCGCTGGACGCGATCTCGTCCACCACCCCGGTGAAGCCGGCGAAGGGGCCGGAGTTGACCTTGACGGTCTCGCCCACTTCGACGTCGATACGCGGCCGCGGCTCCTGCTGCGACTCCTCCGCCTCGCGCCCGAGGATGGCCTCCACTTCCGCCCTGGTCAGGGGGGTCGGCTTGGAGCCCGACCCCACGAAGCCGGTGACGCCCGGCGTGTTGCGGACCACGTACCAGGAGTCGTCGCTCATGATCATGCGCACCAGCACGTACCCGGGGAAGATCTTCCGGCGGACCGTACGGCGTTTGCCGTCCTTGACCTCCACTTCCTCCTCGGTCGGTACCAGCGCCTCGAAGATCTTATCCGCCATGTCCATGGACTCCACACGCTTCTCCAGGTTGGCCTTCACCTTGTTCTCGTACCCGGAGTAGGTGTGGATGACATACCACTGCGGTTCCTGGTCGCTCGTCCGGTCGGCTATCTCGGCCATCTGCGCCTCCCTCGCCCCCTCGGCCCGGCCTTTCACAGGGAGAGGAGCAGCCGGAAGAGCCAGCTGAAGACTGTGTCGGAGACCCAGAGAAGGAGGGTGACCGCGACCGACGCCAGCAGGACCACGCCCGTATAGAGCGCCGCCTGCTGGCGCGTGGGCCAGCTGATCTTGTGAAGCTCGGCCCAGACTTCGCGGAAGTATTGGACGATGCGGTTCATGCCGGCTGAACCAACCCCGATCCGTGGTACTGCGCTGGCAAAATAAATGGCAGGCCCGGAGGGACTCGAACCCCCAACCAACGGTTTTGGAGACCGCTACTCTACCAATTGAGCTACGGGCCTGCGATGCTCTCGGTTGTCTGGCTTGTCGATCTCTCTCCCGGCGCCCTTCAGCGGGTCTCCCGGTGGACGGTGTGGCGGCGGCAGAACGGGCAGTACTTTCTCAGTTGAAGCCGACTGTTGTCCTTTCGGTTCTTGGACGTGGCGTAGTTGCGCCGTTTGCACTCTTCGCAGGCCAGTGTCACCAACACCCGCACCGCCATGCCTCCCAGTCCCAGGGGGCGCCAGCCCCACCATAGCATGCCCGTTCCAGCAGCGTCAACGCGACCACCAGCCCGGCAGCCGGTTCTCTCCGGCCCGGGGAGCCGCCTTGCGCCTGGTCGCCGTCAGAGAAAACCGACCACCCGCGTGGTCGGACCCTGGAGCTGTCGACCGGAATCGAACCGGTGACCTCCTCCTTACCATGGAGGCGCTCTGCCTGCTGAGCTACGACAGCGAGGAAAGTGGTTGCGGGGGTGGGATTCGAACCCACGACCTCCGGGTTATGAGCCCGACGAGCTACCTGGCTGCTCTACCCCGCGACAAATCCCCTGGTGGAGAGGGCTGGATTCGAACCAGCGAAGGCTGTGCCAGCGGTTTTACAGACCGCCCCGTTTGGCCGCTTCGGTACCTCTCCTCTCGCGACGTCCGCTATTATAGCGGCCGCCCCGCCCGGAGGCAACCACGAGGCTGGAGCTGGCGGTCGGGCTCGAACCGACAACCTGCCGCTTACAAGGCGGCTGCTCTGCCCGTTGAGCTACGCCAGCCCGGATCGCGTGTGCGCCCCTGCTCAGGCGTCCGAGGAGTCCATGGCGTGGCGGGACTCCAGGTAGCGCTCGAGCTTCCGCTTGACGCGTTGGAGCGCGTTGTCCACGGATTTTACGTGCCGGTCCAGCTCGTCGGCAATCTCCTGGTAGGACTTTCCGTCCAGGTAGGCCATCAGCACCTGCCACTCCAGGTCGCTGAGGATCTCGCCCATCTTGGCCTCGATGTCCCCGAACTCCTCGCGGCTGATGATCAGCTCCTCGGGGTCGCTCACCTTGACGCCGGCGATGACGTCCAGGAGCGTCCGGTCCGAGTCCTCGTCGTAGATGGGCTTGTTGAGGGAGACGTAGGAGTTGAGCGGGATGTGCTTCTGCCGGGTGGCCGTCTTGATGGCGGTGATGATCTGCCGCGTCACGCAGAGCTCCGCGAAGGCGCGGAACGAGGCCAGTTTGTCCTCCCGGAAGTCCCGGATGGCCTTGTAGAGGCCGATCATCCCCTCCTGGATGATGTCCTCCCGGTCCGCGCCTACCAGGAAGTAGGAGCGCGCCTTGGCCCGGACGAAGTTCCGATAGCGGTAGATCATGTACTCCAGGGCCTGCGAATCGCCTGCGCGTGCGAGTTCAACCAGCTCCTCATCGAGCATCTCGTCGTAGACCGGCAGGACGTCGCGTTGGGGATTCACGCTCACCCGCTACCGCCTCCGTGAGTGGCGAGAGGGACATGATGTGACGGTGCTCCCGTGGCCTAGCTTATGACCACTCCGCGGTGGAACGACAGGTCAAAGTCGCTGGAATTGTAATGCAAGCGACATTATACGGGGGGGCCGCGAAGAGCGTCAACGGACGAGCCCTCCGGCTAGGGCCGCGGAAGGGCGCCTCCGCTTCCGGTGCCGGGTCGCGCCGCCCACCGCCAGTGCGGCCCGTCGCGGCGGTCTTCGACCACCAGGCCCAGCTCCTCCAGGCGCGCGCGAATGGCGTCCGCCTCCGCCCAGTCGCGCCGGGCCCGGGCCAGCTCGCGCAGGGAGAGGACCAGCTCCACCAGGGCCTCGACCAGCTCGCCCGCCCCCTGGCTCCCCGTCTCCCGGGATGCGGGGGCGAGGCGGGGGGTCCCGGTCCCCGCTCCGTCGACCTCCAGCACGCCCAGCAGGCCAGCCAGCTCCCGGAAGGCGGCCAGCGCCTCGCCCAGCGCAGCGCGCTGGGAGGCGCTGCCCGAGAAGCCTGGGCCCTGCACCAGACCGTTCAGGCGCCGCGCCAGGTCGAAGAGGGAGGCCAGCGCCTCGGCGCTGTTCAGGTCGTCCTCCAGCGCGGCCAAAAAGGCTTCCCGCGCGCCCTCGACAGCCGCCCGGAGGGAGGCCGTGAACGGTTCGGCAGGGTCCGGCGCCGCGCCGCCGGGATCGCCCGCCGCCTCGGCCACGAGGCGGGCGGCGTTCTGCAGGCGGGCCTGGGCGCGCGCGGCCTCCTCCAGAGCCTGCGGGGAGAAGAGGAGCGGGTTGCGGTAGTGTGTGGAATAAATATACAGGCGCAGCGCCGCCGGTGAGACCAGCTCCAGGGCGCGTTCCACCGTGAAGTAGTTGCCCAGCGACTTGGCCATCTTCTCCTCGCCGACGCGCACCATGCCGTTGTGCACCCAGTAGCGCGCCAGGGGCACCCCGTTGAGCGCCTCCGACTGGGCGATCTCGTTCTCGTGATGGGGAAAGATGAGGTCAGCTCCGCCGCCGTGGATGTCCAGCGTCGGCCCTAGGTACCGCAGGCACATGACCGAGCACTCGATGTGCCAGCCTGGCCGCCCTTCCCCCCAGGGGCTGGACCAGCGCGGTTCGCCCGGCTTGGCCGCCTTCCAGAGAGCGAAGTCCAGCGGATCGCGCTTCTTCTCGCTCACCTCGACGCGCGCCCCAGCCAGGAGCTCGTCGGGGTCCCGTCCGGAGAGCTTCCCGTATTGGGGCTGCGTCCGCACGGCGAAATAGACGTCGCCGGCGGAGGGGTAGGCGTGGCCGCTTTCCACGAGGCGCGCCACCGCCTCCACGATGGCCTCCATGCTCTCGGTGACGCGGGCGTAGCGATCCACCTGGTCCGCGCCCATGCGGCGCATCAGGTCGAGATACTGGCGCGCGTAGCGGTCGGCCACGTCACGGGCGGCCACCCCTTCCTCGCGCGCCCGCTGGATGATCTTGTCGTCGACGTCGGTCAGGTTGCTGACATAGTCGACGTGAAAGCCCCGGTAACGGAGGTAGCGGGCGAGCAGGTCGCCCGTCAGCGCCGGGCGCAGGTGGCCGATGTGCGTGTCGGAATAGACGGTGGGACCGCAGAAGTACATGCGGACCCGCCCCGGCTCCAGCGGAACGAACTCCTCTTTCCTCCGCGTCAGGGTGTTGTAGAGCTGCAACCCATCGCCCCCGTCGTCGCCGCCCGGTGCCCCGGCACCGTGCCCAGACTATAGCCAGCGCCGGCGCGGGGCGTCAACGCGGGCCGGGTACGGGCGGGAGGCTGCCGGCGGCCGCGGTGGCCTCAGGCGGCGGTTCGAGCAGGGCGACCGCCACCGCCGCCAGGCCACGCCCCTCGCCGGCGAAGCCCAAGCCGTTGCCGCTGGCCGCCTTGACGCTGACCCGGGTGGCGTCGACGCCCAGGGCGGCGGCCAGCGACTGGACGAAGCCCTCGCGCCACGGGGCCAGCGGAGGTTCGGAGGCGATGAGAGTCAGGTCCACGTTCTCGATCCGCCACCCGCTCCCGGCCAGCCAGCCGGCCACCTGGCGGAGCATGCCCAGGCTGGAGGCGTCGCGCCAGCGCGGGTCGTCCGGCGGGAACCAGCGGCCGATGTCGCCAGCGGCCGCCGCGCCGAGGAGCGCGTCGACCAGCGCGTGACAGGCCGCGTCCCCGTCGGAGTGGCCCTCCAGCCCCGCGTGCCCGGGGATGGAGAGGCCGCAGAGGACCAGCGGCCGCGACTCCGTCCAGGGATGGGCGTCGTAGCCCCAGCCCACCCGCACCTTCAACACCCGCCCTCCCCGCGCCGGGGGAGGGCCCCGCCGGGGAAGCGTCCCGGCTCGCCGGGCGCCGCGCCGGCGGAACCGCCCGCCGAGGCCTCCCGCCCCAGGCTGCGCAGCCACGCCTCCGCCAGCAGGCGGTCGGCCGGATAGGTCACCTTCAGGTTCCAGGGCTCGCCCGGCACGGCGACCACCTCCCACCCCAGCGCCTCCACCAGGGCGGCGTCGTCGCCCGCGTCGGGCAGCTCCCCCGCCGGCTCGCCCTCGAGCCGGTGGGCGCGCCGGAGGAGGTCGGGCAGGAAGCCCTGCGGGGTCTGCGCCAGAAAGAGCGACTCGCGCGAGAGTGTGGCCCGCACCCGCTCGCCCTCCACCCGCTTGACCGCGTCGGTGACAGGCAGCACCGGCACGGCCGCCCCGGCCTCCAGCGCCGCCTGGGCGACGCGGCGCCAGAGGTCGGGGGAGGCCAGCGGACGGGCGCCGTCGTGGACCAGGACGGCGTCGCAAGCGCCCTCCCTCTCCAGGGCGCGGAGGCCGGCGCGGACCGAATCGGAGCGACGCGGCCCCCCGGCGACCACGCGGGCGGGGCGAAAGCCGAAGGGGCGGACGACCTCCGCCATGCAGCGCGCCTCTTCGCCTGGGGCGACCACCACCACGTAGCGCCCCACGCCGGCCGCCTCCAGTCGTTCCAGCGTATGCGCGAGGAGCGGGCGGTCCAGGAGCGGGGCGAAGGCCTTGTTCTCGCCGCCGGCGAAGCGGAGCCCGCGGCCCGCCGCCACCACCACCGCCGCCACCCGCCCCATCCCGGCCGGCGGCAGGGGGGGGAGCGGCCGCGCCGCCGCCGTCACGCGCCCGCCTGGGCCGTCGAGTCGACGGCCGCAGGCTTGGGTCGGGCGAAGATCATCCGGCCGGCCGAGGTCTGCAGCACGCTGGTCACCTCGACCCAGGTGGTCTCCCCGATGTAGCGCTTGCCCCCGTCCACTACCACCATGGTGCCGTCGTCCAGGTAGCCGATGCCCTGTCCCGCTTCCTTGCCGTCGCGCAGGACGTGGATCTCCAGCAGCTCGCCGGGCAGGACGGCCGGCTTGACGGCGTTGGCCAGCTCGTTGATGTTGAGCACGTCGACGCCGTGCAGGACGGCCACCTTGTTCAGGTTGTAGTCGTTGGTCAGCACCTTGCCGCGCAGGCGCTGGGCCAGCTCGACCACCTTGCTGTCCACCTCGGCGGCCGCCAGCTCGCCGTGCCAGATCTGGACGGGGACGTTCAGCTCCTTCTGGATGCGGTTGAGGATGTCCAACCCGCGGCGCCCTCGGTTCCTCTTCAGGGTGTCCGAGGAGTCCGCGATGTGGCGGAGCTCGTCCAGGACGAACTCGGGGATGACCAGCGGCCCCTCCAGGAAGCCGCTGGCGCAGACGTCGGCGATGCGGCCGTCGATGATGGCGCTGGTGTCGACGATCTTGGGCTGCTCCCCGGCCGCGGGGACGTTCTCCCCGTCCCCGCCCTGCGGCGTCGCCGCGCCTGCCTGACCTGCCGCCATGCGGGCGCCGGCCTCGTCCGTCCGCGCGCGCTCCTCGTGGGGGCGGCGGCCGAGGTGGCGCAGCGCCTGCTGGATCTCCGACCCCTTGCGAAGGCCGATGAAGCCACCCAGGTACCCGAGCAGAAGGCTGAAGACGGTCGGGGCCACCACGCCCACGAAGGGCAGGCGGGAGAGCGGCGGGAGAAGAAGCAAAGCCAGGATGAGTCCGGCGAAGATACCCACCGCCCCGCTGCCGATCTCCTGAAGGGTAAGCGTGGCCACCGCCGATTCGACCCGGCGCACCAGGCGCTCGATGCTCCGGCCCAGCCACGGACCGAGCAGGAGCCCGGCCGCCCCGGCCAGCAGGGCGAAGATCAGCCCCAGAAAGGTGGACCACGTCATGTGGGTGGTCCCGGGCCACGAGCCGATCCGGAAGATGTCCGACCCGACGTATCGCCCGGCGTAGAAGCCGCCGGTCAGGCCCAGGAGGGCCAGGACGATACGCGAAGCCAGGATCAAAGCCTTCACCTCCTCCACCTCCGGCCGCCGGCCTGCGGCTTTTCTCTATTCTTGTGCAGGAAGGCCCCCCCACAAACACCGCTGCCGGCCAGGCATGCCACGGGCCGGCAGTCGTCGTTTCCGGCGTCAGGCCAGGAGCCGGTCGAGTTCGGCGTGCGCCTCCGCCTCCCCCACCCCTTCGATCAGGGCCAGCTCGGATTCGAGGATCTGGCGCGCGCTCTCCAGCATCTTCCGCTCGCCCGAGGAGAGCCCGCGGTCGCGCTCGCGCCGCGCCAGGCCGCGGACCACCTCGGCGACGGCGTAGGGGTCGCCGCTCTTCAGCTTCTCCACGTTGGCCCGGAAGCGCCGATTCCAGTTGGTCGCCAGGACCGGGGCCTCGCCCTGCTGGCGGAGGACGTCCAGCACCCGCCGGAACTCCTCGCGCGGCAGGACCGCCCGCAGGCCGCACCGGTCGGCGCCGTCGACGGGTACCATCACCTTGATGTTGCCGCCCCGCACCGAGAGGACGTAGTAGCGCCGCCGCTCGCCCAGGACCTCCCGCTCCTCGATGGCCTGGATGACCCCGGCGCCGTGCATGGGGTAGACCACCCAATCCCCGACCTGAAACACGCCGAGATCACCTCCGCCTGGACGAATTGTAGCACACTGCCCCGACGGAAATCGTCGTGCCGTCGCGGGGAGGTGGGCCGGAAGCCTGCGGCGCTCCGTTCGCGCCACGCGCCGTCTGTCGATCCCGCCATCGGATCCCGGCCCGTGGCCCGGTCCGCCGCCGGAGGCCCGGGGGGCTCCGGGCCGCCCGGAGTGGCACCCGGTCTACGAATCTAGTTCAAGTTTGCCGGGGCTTCGTCGTTTCTCGTCAGCTGGCGGCTCCAGCGCCGCCTCGACGGCCTCGGCCAGCGAGCGGACCGGCACCGCGGCCGGGCCGGGCGCCTGGGCACCGTTCCGCCACGGCACCAGGCAGCGGGAGAAGCCGAGGCGCACCGCCTCGCGCACCCGCTCTGCCGCGCGGTGGACGGCGCGGATCTCCCCGGTCAGGCCCACTTCGCCGAAGGCGGCCACTCCCGGGCGGACCGCCCGCTCCAGGTAGGAGGAGGCCAGCGCCAGCGCCACGGGCAGGTCGGCCGCCGGCTCCTCCAGCCAGAGGCCGCCCGTCACCTTGACGAAGGCGTCGCGGCTGCCGAAGGCGAGGCCGAGCCGCTTCTCCATCACCGCCAGGAGCAGGGCCTGGCGGACGCTGTCGAAGCCCGAGACCGCCCGCCGCGGCACCGCCTGGGCGCTGGGTACCACCAGGCCCTGTACCTCCACCAGCACCGGCCGCTCGCCTTCCAGCGCCACCGCCACCGCGGAGCCGGGCACGTCCGCGCTCCGCTCGGCGAGAAAGAGCGAGGAGGCGTCGGGTACCTCCTCCAGGCCGTCGGCGGCCATGGCGAAGAGACCGATCTCGGCGGTGGAGCCGAAGCGGTTCTTGCTCGCCTGCAGGATGCGGTAACCCGAGCTGGGCTCTCCGCGCAGCGTCAGGACCACGTCGACGGCGTGTTCCAGGACCTTGGGGCCGGCCAGCGCCCCGGACTTGGTCAGATGGCCCACCAGCATCACCGCCACGCCCTTCCGCTTGGCGAGGCGGAGGAAGAGCGCGGCGCTCTCCCGGACCTGGGCGACGCTTCCCGGGGCGGAGTCGAGGCCGGGCAGGTAGACCGCCTGGATGGAGTCGACCACGACCACCTCGGCGCCGCTCGCCTCCACCGCCGCCGCGATGGCGTCGGCCGCGCTCTCCGCCGCCACCAGCAGCCCCGGTTCCAGCACGCCCAGCCGCTCGGCGCGCAGGCGGACCTGGCGCGCCGACTCCTCGGCGCTGGCGTAGAGCACCCGCCGGCTCGCCGCCATCCTCCCCAGGGCGCCCAGGAGGAGCGTAGACTTGCCCACCCCCGGCTCGCCTGCCAGGAGGACGAGCGAACCGGCGACCAGACCGCCGCCCAGGACGCGGTCCAACTCGCCGAAGCCGGTCTCTGCGCGGAGCAGCTCGCCCCGCTCCAGACGGTCCACGGGCGAGACCTCCGCCGGCCGCGCTCCCGGCCGGGCCTGGCGCCCCAGCCCTGGCCAGGGCTCGACGGCCGGTGGCGCCTCCTCGACCAGGCTGTTCCAGGCGCCGCAGGCCGGGCAGCGTCCCAGCCAGCGCGGCGCCGGCTGGCCGCAGCTCTGGCAGACGTAGCGGGTGGCGCGCCGCTCGCCCCGTTCACGCATGGTGGACCCAGGCGCCCGAGCCGTCGGGGTGGATCTCCCGCTTCCAGATGGGGACGACCGACTTGATCTCCTCGATGAGGTAGCGCGAGGCCTCGTAGGCCTCCGCCCGGTGCGGCGCGGCGACGGCGATGGCCACGCTGGGCTCGCCCAGCTCGAGGCGGCCGGTACGGTGGGCCAGCGCCACGCGCACCCCGGGCCAGCGGGCCAGAGCGCGCTCCACCAGCGCGCGCAGCTCCTGGCCTGCCATGGGTTCGTAGGCCTCGTACTCCAGGGCGACCACGGGCCGGGCGTCATCCCCCGTCTCCCGGACGGTCCCCAGGAAGAGAAGGACGGCGCCCGCGCCGCTCGTCCGGACGCGCTCCAGGCATTCCGCCACCGGGAGCGCCCCGGCGCCCAGCGCGTACCAGCCGGCCTCGGCGACAGCCTCCAGCCGGAGCGCGGGCGGCGCCCCGGCCGCTCCCCCGCCGGTTCCGGTCTCCGGCCCGTCGGCGGAACCGCCGCTCACCGGAGGGATGAGGGCTACCTCGTCGCCCTCGGCCAGGGGCGTCTCGCGGCCGGCGTAGCGGCGGTTGACGGCCACCAGGAGCGAGGGGCCGAAGCGGGCAAGTCCCGGGTACTCGCCCAACAGGCGGTCGAGGAGCTGGCCGGCGGTGCTTCCCGCCGCCAGCTCCACCTCCAGCTGGCGGCTGCCCGCCGCCTCGGCGGCCCCGGCGAAGAGGCGGACCGCGATGCGCAAGGGCGACCTCCTCCCGGGAAGGCTCTCAGGCCGGCGACTCGGTGGAGACGGGCTCCCGCTTCCGCTCGAAGACCAGCTTGCCGTCCCCGTCGGCGTCGACGAGCACCTCGTCGCCGCTGGCGAACTTGCCGGCGATGATCTCCTCGGAGAGGGGATCCTCCACCAGCCGCGTGATGGCCCGGCGTAGCGGGCGGGCACCGAACTCGGGGTTGTAGCCCTCGTCCACCAGGATCTCCTTGGCCCGCTCGCTCACCTCCAGCGTCAGACCCAGCTGCTTCAACCGGCCCTCCACCTGCTTGAGCATCAGGTCGACGATCTGGCGGATGTTCTCCCGGTTGAGCGGATGGAAGACGATGATGTCGTCGATCCGGTTGAGGAACTCGGGCCGGAAGGTCTTCCTCACCTCGTCCAGGATCCTGTCGCGCATCTGCCGGTAGCCGTACTCCTCGTCCTCGTTGGGCCGGAAGCCCAGCGCCGCCTGCCGCTTGAGGATGTCCTGGCCGACGTTCGAGGTGAGGATGACCACCGTGTTCCGGAAGTCCACGTGCCGACCCTTGGCCTCGGTCAGGCGTCCCTCCTCGAAGACCTGCAGGAGGACGTTGAAGACCTCCGGGTGCGCCTTCTCGATCTCGTCCAGGAGTACCACCGAGTACGGGCGCCGCCGCACCGCCTCGGTCAGCTGGCCGCCTTCCTCGTAGCCCACGTAGCCCGGAGGTGCGCCCACCAGCCGGGAGACCGTGTGGCGCTCCTGGTACTCGGACATGTCGATGGCCACCATGGCGTCCTCGTCGCCGAAGAGCGCCTCCGCCAGCGCCTTGGCCAGCTCCGTCTTGCCCACACCGGTCGGTCCCAAAAAGATGAACGAACCGATGGGCCGGCGCGGATCCTTCAGGCCCGCGCGCGCACGGCGGATGGCGCGCGAGACGGCCGAGACCGCCTCGTCCTGGCCGATGACGCGCGCGTGCAGGACCTCCTCCAGGTGCAGGAGCCGCTCCGACTCCTCCACGGCCAGGCGGCTGACCGGGATACCGGTCCAGCTGGAGACCACCTGGGAGACGTCCTCCTCGGTGACCAGAAGCCGCTCGGCCGCCTGGTTCTGGTGCCAGATCTCGCGGCGCTTCTCGATCTCCTGCTGCAGTTTCTGCTCCTGGTCGCGCAGGTTGGCCGCCTTCTCGAACTCCTGGCTCTGGACGGCCTCCTCCTTCTCCTTCTGGATCTCGCCCAGCCGCTCTTCCATCTCCTTCAGCTCGGGCGGCTCGACGAAGGCGCGGAGCCGCACCCGGGAGGCCGCCTCGTCGATCAGGTCGATGGCCTTGTCCGGAAGGAAGCGATCGGAGACGTAGCGGTCGCTCAGCTGCGCCGCCGCCGTGATGGCGTCGTCGGTGATAACCACGCGGTGGTGCGCCTCGTAGCGATCGCGCAGCCCCTTGAGGATGGCGATCGTCTCCTCCACCGAGGGCTCCTCCACCATCACCGGCTGGAAACGTCGCTCCAGCGCCGCGTCCTTCTCGATATGCTTGCGGTACTCGTCGATGGTGGTGGCGCCGATGGTCTGCAGCTCGCCGCGCGCCAGCGCAGGCTTCAGGATGTTGGAGGCGTCGATGGCCCCCTCGGCCGCGCCGGCGCCGATGATGGTGTGCAACTCGTCGATGAACAGGATGACGTTGGAGGCGCGGCGGATCTCGTCCATCACCTTCTTCAGCCGGTCCTCGAACTCGCCCCGGTACTTGGAACCAGCCACCAGTGCGCCCATGTCCAGGGTGACCACGCGCCGCTCCTTGAGCAGCTCCGGGACGTTCCCCTCCGTGATGCGCTGGGCCAGCCCCTCGACGATGGCCGTCTTGCCCACGCCCGGCTCGCCGATCAGCACCGGGTTGTTCTTGGTGCGGCGCGAGAGGATCTGGATGACGCGCTCGATCTCCTTCTCGCGGCCGATGACCGGGTCGAGCTTCCCCTCTTCCGCCAGCTGGGTCAGGTCGCGGCCGAAGTTGTCCAGCACCGGGGTGTTGGAGCGGCTGGTGCGCCGCCCGGGCGCCGGGCGCGCGGCCGCCAGCGGCTGCGAGGGCGCGCTCCCGCCCAGCAGCCGGATGACCTCGCGGCGCGTCTTCTCCAGGTCGACTCCCATGTTCTCCAGCACCCGCGCCGCCACGCCCTCGCCCTCGCGGATGAGGCCCAGGAGCAGGTGCTCGGTGCCCACGTAGTTGTGGCCCAGGAGCCGGGCCTCCTCGATGGCCAGCTCCATGACCACCTTCTTGGCGCGCGGCGTGTAGCCGATCTCGCCGCCCACGGGGCCGTTGCCGCGGCCGATGATCTTCTCCACCTCGGCGCGTACCTGGTCCAGGTCGACGCCCATGTTCTGCAGGGCGCGTGCGGCCACTCCGGTCCCCTCGCGGATGAGGCCCAGCAGGAGGTGCTCGGTGCCCACGTAGTTGTAACCGAGACGGCGCGCCTCTTCCTGGGCGAGCAGGATCACCCGCTGCGCGCGCTCCGAGTATCTTCCGAACATCAGGCTTCCCCCCTTGGGGCCCTTGGGGCCTGCCGCGAAGCCAGGCGCTCCCGGATCATCGCGGCTCGACGGACGTCGCGCTCCGCCGGCTCCAGCGGCCGTCCCGCGCGGTACTGGACGCCGGCCGCGCCGACGGCCACCATCAACTCGTTGCAGACCTCCGGTCGGACCTGGGGGAGAAGCTGCAGGTCCACCCCCAGGCGGAGCGTCGAGAGAAGCGCCAGCGCCTCCTCGGAAGAGATGGCGTAGGCGTGGGTCAGGATCCCGTAGGCCCGGCCGACCCGGTCCTCCAGCTCGACGCGGTGCTCCCGGTAGAGGAGCTCGCGGGCGCCACGCTCCCGCTCCACCAGCTGGCGCACCACCGCCTCCAGGCTCTCCAGGAGCTCGCCCTCGGAACGCCCGAGGGTGATCTGGTTGGAGACCTGGAAGAGGTTCCCGTGCGCCTTGCTGCCCTCCCCGTAGATGCCCCGGACCACCACACCGACCCGGGCCAGGGCGCTGGCCAGATCGCCCGCCTGATTCGAGTGTACCAGGGCGGGCAGGTGCATCATCGCCGAGACGCGCAGGCCCGTGCCCGTGTTGCTCGGGCAGGTGGTCAGGTAGCCCAGGCGCTCGTCGAAGGCGAAGTCCAGCTGCTCCGCGAGCGCGTCGTCCAGCCGGTCGGCCGCCTCCCAGGCGGCCTGCAGCTGGAGGCCCGGCGCCAGCGACTGCAGGCGCAGATGCTCCTCCTCGTTGACCATCAGGCTGAGGCCCTCGCGTTCGTCGACGGCCAGGGCCGCCGGCAGCTCGCTGGCCGCGTGCTGCGGGCTGATCAGGTGGCGTTCCACCAGCACCTGCCGCTCCAGCGGCGTCAGCGCCTGCAGCTCCACCAGCTCCAGCCGTCCGCCCGGGCCGGGCCCGAGGCGGGCCAGGGCGCCGCGCACCTCGTCCACCACGCGCTGCGCCTCGGCCGGCGTCAGCCTCGGCGGGAAGGGGTGGCGGCGGAGATTCCGCGCCAGCCGGACGCGGCTGGAGACGACCACGTCGGCCGCCGGCCCGGAGGCGGTCAGCCACGACCCGCCCTGACCGCGCAGGAGGCGCTCCAGCGACATCAGCCCGCCCCCCTCCCCGCCGGGTCCCGGCCCTCCAGCGCCCGGATCCGGTCGCGCAGAAGGGCCGCGCGTTCGTACTCTTCCTGTCGAACCGCCTCGTCCAGCTGGCGGCGCAGCTCGGCCAGGCTCTCGCCGGCGCTCGCGCCGTCCGGGGCCGGCGCGGTGCCCCCCGCCGCCGCCTGTTCCCGCCTGCCCGGGGCGACCGGCCGCTTGCCGCGGTGGCGGTCCGCCCCCTGGATGCGGCGCAGGAGCGGCTCCAGCTGCGGGGCGAAGGCGGTATAGCATGTCTCGCACCCCAGGAAGCTGGTGCGCGCGAACTCTTCGTACGTCGTCCCGCAGGCCGGGCAACGCAGCTCCGCCTGCGCCCGCCCGGCCTCCGGCTGCGGATGGAGGAGGCCGCCCAGCAGGTTATGAATCGAGAAGGGCGAGGGCGCGAAGAGCGCCATCTCGCTGCTCTCCGCGCAGGCGGGGCAGAGGTGGATCTCCGTCTTCACCCCGTTGACGATCCGCGTCACGTGGACCGTGGCCGGCCGCTCGCCACAGCGCTGGCAGAGCATGCGACCACCTCCGGCTGGTTGATTATAGTTCAGCCTCCCCGCCCGCCACACGGCCGAGGACGCCCAGCATGGCCGCCAGGAGGCGCGCCCGGATCCGGTCGCGCCAGGGCAGTTCGACCGCCAGCACCGAGCGGTCGACCGCCACCGAGAGGAGCAGCGCCTCGCGTTCGGCCAGCAGCCCCTGCTCGCGGAGCCGTCCGATGAGGCGGAGCGCCTGGTCCTGGGAGATCCGCTCGCCGACGGCGGCCGCCTCCGCCAGGAGGCGCCGGCGCGGTCCCGCCTCGGGCAGCCGCCGGATGCGGATGTAGCCGCCGCCTCCGCGCCGGCTCTCTACCAGGAAGCCCAGTTCGGGGCGGAAGCGGGTCTCCAGCACGTAGTTGACCTGCGAGGGGGCGCAGCCGAAGCGCTCGCTCAGCTCCGCCCGCCGCACCTCGACGCTTTCCGCCGCCTCGAGCCGCTCCAGCAGGAAGGCCTCGATCAGGTCCGCCAGCGTCCGCACCGCTCTCCCGTACCGTCCTTCCTTCCCGGTTCGCTCGGCGCAGCCGTCGCCGCGCCACTTGACTTTGACTGTCTTTGATCATTATAGGAAGCCAGGCCCGGCCCGGCAACGAAGGGGGCGCCCCGTGGGCGCCCCCCGCTCCTCGGCGCCGTGCGGCGCCCGCTCACTCCGCGCCCACGCCGCTCAGCTGCCGGCTCCGCTCG
>JAIMAT010000008.1 GCA_023511835.1 Bacillota bacterium
CGGCGCCACCGAGGCCGACAACCTGGCGCTGCTGGGCGGGGCCGCCGCCCGGCGCGGCTGGGGGCGGCGCATCCTGGTCAGCGCCGTCGAGCACGAAGCCGTCCTGGAGCCGGCCGCCCGGCTGGCGCGGGAGGGCTGGCAGGTGGAGCGGATCCCCGTCGACCGGGAGGGGCGCGTCCGCCTCGAGCGGCTGGAGGAGATGCTGGGCGAGGACGTGGCCGTGGTCGCCGTGATGCTGGTCAACAACGAGCTGGGCACGGTCCAGCCCGTCGACCGCGTCGGCGCCCTCCTGGCCGGCCGTTTCGGCCACCTGGCGCCGGCGCGCCGCCCGCTCTTCCACGTGGACGCGGTCCAGGCGCCGGGAAAGCTCCTCCTGCGGCCGCGGGCCTGGGGGGTGACCTCCATGGCGCTCAGCGCCCACAAGCTGGGCGGCCCCAAGGGCGTGGGCGCGCTCTGGCTGGCGCGCGAGGCGCGCGTGGAGCCGCTCCTGCTGGGGGGCGGCCAGGAGCGGGGCCTGCGCTCGGGGACCGAGAACACGCCGGGCATCGTGGCCTTCGCGCGGGTGGCCGGGCTGGCGGAGGCCGAGCGCGAGGAGGCGGTGCCGCGCCTGGCTTCCTGGAGGCGGCGCCTGGCGGAGCAGCTGGAGAGGCTGGGCGGACAGCTCAACGGCCCGCGCGACGCCAGCGACGGCCACCGACTCGAGGGCGCCGCCCCCCACATCCTCAACATCAGCTTCCCCGGCCTGCGCGGGGAGACGGTGATGCACGCCCTGGAACGCGAGGGCGTCTTCGTCTCCACCGGCTCCGCCTGCACCGCCCGCCGCCCCGAGCCCAGCCACGTCCTGCTGGCCGCGGGCCTGGAGCGGCCTCGCGCCGAGGGGGCGGTGCGCATCAGCCTCTCGCCCTGGGCGACCCGGGCCGAGGAAGTGGACGCCGCCGCGGAGGCTTTCCGCCGGGCGCTGGAGGA
Organism: Bacillota bacterium; assembly: GCA_023511835.1. Taxonomy (NCBI): domain Bacteria; kingdom Bacillati; phylum Bacillota; species Bacillota bacterium. Next base: position 967 of record JAIMAT010000008.1, read on the forward strand.
CCTCCGGCGCGCCGGGGGGGTGCGGAGGTGAGCGGGCGGCTTCACGACCCCTCTGCGGCGCCTGGCGGCCCGGTCGCCGGCGGCCTCCCCGGCGGCCGCCGCCTGCTTCTCCTGCGCTACGGCGAGATCGGCCTCAAGGGGAAGAACCGGCCGGCCTTCGAACGCCAGCTGCGCCGCCGCGTCGAGGAGGCGCTGGAGCGCGCCGGCTTCCCCGCCCTGGAGGTCTCCTGGCGGAACGGCCGCCTGCTGGTGGCGCCGCCGCCGGCGGAGGCGGAGCGCACCGCCGTGGAGCGCGCCCTCAGCCGCGTCTTCGGCGTCGTCTCGCTCAGCCCGGTCTGGGGCGTCCCGCCGGAGCCGGAGCGGATCGAGGCCGCGGCGCTGGCGGCGCTGGAGGAGGCGCTGGCCGCGGCCGCCTCCTCGGGGCGGCCGGCGCGGACCTTCAAGGTGGAGGCGCGCCGGGTGGACAAGCGCTTCCCGCTGGGCTCGCTGGAGATGAACGCGCGCCTGGGCGGCTTCCTCCACGCGGCCCACCCCGAGCTGGGCGTGGACGTCCACAGGCCGGACGTGCGGGTGCAGGTGGAGGTGCGGGAGCGGGAGGCCTACGCCTTCGCCCTGACGGTTCCGGGGCCCGGCGGGCTGCCGCTGGGTTCCAGCGGCCGCGCCATGCTCCTTCTCTCCGGCGGCATCGACAGCCCCGTGGCCGGCTGGATGGCCATGCGCAGGGGGATCGAGATCGAGCCCGTCCACTTCGAGAGCTTCCCGTACACCAGCGAGCGCGCGCAGGAGAAGGTGCTGGAGCTGGCGCGGATCCTGGCCGGCTGGAGCGGCGGGCTGACCGTCCACCTGGTCCACTTCACCGAGATCCAGACGGCCATCTACCGCGAGGCCCCGGCGGAGCTGGGCGTCATCCTCATGCGCCGGGCCATGTTCCGCCTGGCCGAGGCACTGGCCAGGCGGCGCGGCGCGCTGGCCACGGTGACCGGGGAGAACGTGGGCCAGGTGGCCAGCCAGACGCTGGAGAGCCTGGCGGTGATCAACCGGGTGACCACGCTCCCCGTCCTCCGCCCGCTGATCACCATGGACAAGAGCGCCATCGTGGAGGAGGCGCGGCGGATCGGCACCTACGAGACGTCCATCCTGCCCTACGCCGACTGCTGCACGCTCTTCGTCCCCGCTCACCCCGCCACGCGGCCGCGGGCGGAGGAGGTGGAGGAGGCCGAGGCGCGCATCGACTGGGAGCGTCTCCTGCCCGAGGCGCTGGAGGGGAGCCGCACGCTCTCCGTGCGGCCGTAGCGGCGGCTGGATCGGCCGCCCGGCCGGACGTATCATTCTGGCATCGAAGGGGAGAGGTGCGGTGGAGCTCAAGCTGATCAACATCGGCTTCGGCAACATCATCTCGGCCAACCGCGTGATCGCCATCGTCAGCCCCGAGTCGGCGCCGATCAAGCGGATGGTGGCCGAAGCGCGGGACGCCGGGCGGCTCATCGACGCCACCTACGGGCGGCGGACGCGGGCGGTGATCATCACCGACAGCGAGCACGTGGTGCTCTCGGCCATCCAGCCGGAGACGGTGGCCCACCGCATGCTGACCCACGAGGGCGGAGTCGAGCGCGAGGCGGCGGCCAGCCCGGCGGCGGAGGAGATCGCGGAGGTGGAGCAGGAGTCGTGAGCGCCGCAGCCGGTCCGCTGGAGAGTGCCGCCAGGCCCCGCTTCCCGGGGCTGCTCATGGTCCTCTCGGGCCCCAGCGGCGCGGGCAAGGGCTCGGTGCGCAAGGCCTGGCTGGCGCGCCACCCGGAGGTCCGCTTCGCGCCCTCGGTCACCACGCGCGCCCCGCGGGTGGGGGAGCTGCCGGGCGTCGACTACGTCTTCCTGGAGGAGAGCGCCTTCGAGGCCAGGCGGCGGTCGGGCGAGCTGGTGGAGTGGGCGCGCGTCTACGACCACGCGTACGGCACGCCGCGCCTCCCCATGGAGGAGTGGCTGGGCCAGGGCGTGGACGTCGTGGTGGAGAAGGACGTGCAGGGGGCGATGAGCCTGAAGGCCGCCTATCCCGAGGCGGTCTTCGTCTTCATCCTCCCGCCCTCCTTCGAGGAGCTGCGCCGGCGCATGCTCCGGCGGGGGACCGAGGGACCGGAGGCGCGGGAGATCCGGCTGGCCAGCGCGGCCCGCGAGCTGAGCTACATGGGCGAGTACGACTACGCCGTGGTCAACGACGAGGTGGAGAGGGCGGCGGAGCTGCTGGAGGTGATCCGCCAGGCCGAGCACTGCCGCGCCTGGCGGCGCCTGGCCGGCGGCGAGCCGCTGCCCGGGCGGGAGCCGGGCGAGGCGCGCTCGCCGGCGCCGTCGCCGCCGCTGGGGAGGGAGTGAATCCGCATGGAAAGCCGTCTCGACCCGACGCTGGAAGAGGTGCTGGCGGCCATGCCGCGCAAGTACGCCGTGGTCAACGTGGCCGCCCAGAGGGCGCGCCAGCTCCTGGAGGGGGCCGCGCCGGCGGTGGCCAAGCAGGGTTCGAAACCCGTGGTGGTCGCCCTGAAGGAGATCGCCCAGAGCAAGGTGACCTACGAGGTGAACGGGACCGAGTGAACCCCGGGGCGGGCGAGGCGCCGCGGGCGGCGGCCGTCGCCGTCGACATCGCCGCGGCCGCCACCGACCGCCTCTACGACTACTGGATCCCCTCCGAATGGATCGGCCGCCTGCAGCCCGGCTGGCGCGTCCGCGTCCCCTTCGGCCGCGGCCGGCGCGAGGGGTTCGTCGTCGAGCTGCGGGCGGAGCCCTCACTGCCTCCCGAACGCGTCCGGCCCATCGCCGAGGTGCTGGACCCCATGCCGGCCCTGACGCCGGAGGCGCTGGAGCTGGCGCGCTGGTGCGCCCGTGCCTACGGTTCGACGCTGGTGCAGGCGCTGCGCGTGATGCTGCCCGCCGGCCTGCGCGGCGACCGCGTGCGGCCGCGGACCGAGGAGCTGCTGGCGGCGACGCCCGCCCTCCTCTCCGGCAAGTGGGCGCAGGGCGCGGGCGGCGTTCGGGCGCCGGCGCGCCGGCGCGTGGCCGAGCTCCTCCGCCGCTCGCCGGGGCCGTGGCGGCGGCGCGACCTGGAGCGGGCCGCGGGCGTCGGCGCCGCCACGCTGCGGGCGATGGTGCGGGCGGGCCTGTTGGCCGTGGAACGGCGGGAGCGGGAGCGGGCTGCGTGGACGGAGCCGCCCGAACCCGACCGCAGGCCGGTGCTCAACCCCTTTCAGGAGGAGGCGGTGGCGGAGATCCGGCGCGCGGTGGAGGCCTCCGCCCATGCCGTCTTCCTCCTGCAGGGGGTGACGGGAAGCGGCAAGACCGAAGTCTACCTGCGCGCCCTGGAGGCGGTGCTGGCGGCGGGACGCCAGGCCATCGTGCTCGTGCCCGAGATCGCCCTCACGCCGCAGACGGTGGCGCGCTTCCGGGCGCGCTTCGGCGACCGCGTGGCCGTCTTCCACAGCGGGCTGGGCGAGGGCGAGCGCTACGACGCCTGGTGGCGGGTGCGGCGCGGCGAGGCGGCGGTGGTGGTGGGGGCGCGCTCGGCCGTCTTCGCCCCCTGCCAGCGCCTCGGCCTGATCGTGGTGGACGAGGAGCAGGAAGCCAGCTACAAACAGGAGGAGACGCCCCGCTACCACGCCCGCTCGGTGGCGCTGGAGCGGGCGCGGCGCGCGGGCTGCCCGGTGCTGCTGGGCAGCGCCACGCCGGCGCTGGAGTCGCTGGCCGAGGCGGAACAGGGCCGCTACCGGCGGCTGCGGCTGCCCCAGCGGGTGGGGGGCCGGCCGCTGCCGCTGGCCGAGGCGGTGGACATGCGGCGCGAGCTGGCCGAGGGGAACCGCTCGCTCTTCAGCCGGGCGCTGGCCGAGGCGCTGGACGAGGTGCTGGCCCGGCGCGAGCAGGCGGTGCTCTTCCTCAACCGCCGCGGTTTCCACACGTTCGTCCTCTGCCGGGAGTGCGGCCATGTGCTCCGCTGCCCCCAGTGCGCGGTCTCCCTGGCCTACCACGCCGACCAGGGGCTGCTCCGCTGCCACTACTGCGGCTGGGCGGAGCGGCCGCCCGCCCGCTGCCCCGCCTGCGGAGGAAGCGCGCTGGGCTACCACGGCTCGGGCACGCAGCGCGTGGAGGAGGAGCTGGCCCGCCGCTGGCCGGCGGCACGGGTCCTGCGCATGGACGCCGACAGCACGGCGCGCAAGGGGGCGCACGAGGCCATCTACCGGCGCTTCCTGCGCGGGGAGGCGGACGTGCTGGTGGGGACGCAGATGGTGGCCAAGGGCTGGGACGTGGGCGGCGTCACCCTGGTGGGAATCGTCAACGCCGACACGGCGCTCAACCTGCCCGACTTCCGCGCCGCCGAGCGTACGTTCCAGCTGCTCACCCAGGCGGCGGGGCGGGCGGGGCGGGGCGGGAGGCCGGGGCGGGTGCTGGTCCAGAGCTACGCCCCCGAGCACTACGCGATCCAGGCGGCGCTGCGCATGGACCCGGACGCTTTCGCCCGGGTGGAGCTGCCCATCCGCCGCGAGCTGGGCTATCCGCCCTATCGCCGACTGGTCCGGCTGCTGGCTCTGGCCCCCTCGCCCGCCGAGGCGGAGCGGGCGGCCCGCTTGGCGGCGGAGGAGCTGGCCCGGCGGCGGCCGGCGGGGGCGCGGCTGGTGGGGCCCAGCGAGGCTCCCCTGGGCAGGCTGAAAGGGCAGAGCCGCTGGCATCTCCTGCTGGGCGGCGAGCGCGTCGGTCCGCTCAGGGACGCGGCGCTGGCGGCGGCGGCGCGGGCCGGTCGCGAGCTGCCGGCGGCCCGCCTGGTGGTGGACGTCGACCCGGTATCGCTGCTCTAGAAGGCGGGCACGGGGTCGGATCGGAGGGATCCCCCGGCGCCGGGGAAGGAGAGGGACGGGCAGGGCATGGAGAGCGAGCGCGAGCAGGCCAACAAGGAGGCGCCGGCGGCGCGCGGCGAGCGCCGCCGGCCGGGGAGCGTGCGGCCCATCCTGGACAGCAGCCGCCCCGAGGTGCGTCGCAAGGCGCGCCCGGTGCGGCGCATCACGCGCCAGATCGCCAGGCTGCTGGACGACATGGCCGCCACCATGTACGACGCCGACGGCGTCGGGCTGGCGGCGCCGCAGATCGGGGTCGACCTGCGCGTCATCGTGGTCGACGTGGGCGACGGGCTGATCGAGATGATCAACCCCGAGCTGCTCAAGAGCGAGGGGGAGCAGACGGGGTACGAGGGCTGCCTGAGCGTCCCCGGCTACGTGGGCGAGGTGACGCGGGCGCGCCACGTGCGCGTCACCGGCCTTGACCGCGAGGGGCGGCGCATCTGGGTGGACGCCGACGACTTCAAGGCGCGGGCCTTCCAGCACGAGCTGGACCATCTGGACGGGATTCTCTACGTGGACAAGGCGGAGCACGTGGTCCGCCTGCCGCCGGAGACCGCCTACCGACTGGTCTTCATGGGCACGCCCGAATTCGGGGTGACGGTGCTCCGGCGTCTTGCCCGCCATGGCTTCAAGCTGGCCGGCGTGGTGACGCAGCCCGACCGGCGGCGGGGTCGCGGCCAGGCGATCCTCCCCTCGCCAGTTAAGCGCCAGGCGCAGGAGTACGGCCTGACCATCCTGGAGCCGGAGAGCCCGCGGGACCCCGCCTTCGTGGAGGAGCTCCGCCGGCTGCGCCCGGACGTCCTGGTCACCGCTGCCTACGGCTTCGTCCTGCCGCCGGAGGTGCTGGCCGTGCCGGCGGTGGCCGCGCTCAACGTCCATCCCTCGCTCCTGCCGCGCTACCGCGGCCCCGCGCCCGTCGAGCGCGCCCTGATGGCGGGTGAGAGGGAGACGGGGGTCAGCATCATTCGCATGGCGGAGCGGGTGGACGCGGGCGAGGTGCTGGCGCAGCGGCGCATACCGATCGACGAGGAGGACGATGCCGGCTCGCTGGGGGCCAAGCTGGCGGCGGCGGGCGCCGAGCTGCTCATCGAGGTGCTCCACCGCATGGCCACGGGGGAGAGCGTGGAGGGACGGCCGCAGGAGGAGGCGGAGGCCAGCTACGCGCCCAAGATCCGCCCCGAGGAGGAGCGCCTGGAGTGGAGCCGGCCGGCGGCGGCGCTGGTCGACCAGATCCGCGCTCTCAGCCCGCGACCCGGCGCCTACACGCTCCACCGCGGCGAGCGACTGAAGGTTTTCCGCGCGCAGGCCCTGCCCGGCCCCGAGCCCCCCGCGACCGCGGCCGAGCCGGGCCGGGTGGTGGCGGTGGACGCCCGTTCGCTGGTGGTCGCCTGCGGCCCGGAGGGGCAGGAGCGCGTCCGCCTCCTGGAGGTGCAACCGGCGGGGCGGCGGCGCATGTCCGTGGGTGATTTTCTCCGTGGCAACCCGGTCGAGCCGGGGGAGCGACTTGCCTGAGAAGCCTCCGGGGCGGGCGGGCGGAGCGGCGGGCGCGCGGCGGGTGGCGCTCGGCGCCTGTCTGGCTGTGGAACGCGGGCAGCGGGCCAGGGAGGCGCTGGAGGCGGAGCTGGCCGCGGCGGGCGGACTCTCCGCGGCCGACCGCCACCTGGCCACCGAGCTCCTCTACGGGACGGTGCGGCTGATGCGCCGCCTCGACTACCTGCTGGAACGCTTTTCGCGCCGGCCCCTCCGCCTTCTCCAGCCGGAGGTCCGCTGGGCCCTCCGCCTGGCGCTCTTCCAGCTGAGCGAGACCTCCGTCCCGGAGCACGCGGCGGTCTACGAGACGCTGGAGGCGCTGCGGGCGGCGGGCGGGAAAGCCGGAGTGGGCTACGCCAACGCCGTGTTGCGCCAGGCGCTGCGCCGCCGGGAGGAGTGGAGCCTGCCGGAGGGAGCGGAGGCGGAGGCGCTGGCGATCCGCCACTCCTTCCCGGACTGGCTGGCCCGCCGCTGGGTGGAACGCTACGGGAGCGGGGAGGCGGAGCGGCTGATGCGCTACATGAACGAGCCACCGCCCTTGACGGTGCGCGTCAACCGCCTCCGCGCCCGCCCCGAGGAGGCGCTGGAGAGACTGCGGGCGGCCGGCCTGGAGGCGGAGCCGGGGCTGACGGGCGCGCAGGTGATCCGCCTGCGAGGGGGCTCCCCGGCCGAGCTCCCCGGCTGGTCGGAGGGCTGGTACCAGGTCCAGTCGGAGGCCTCCTTCCTGATCGGCCTGAGCGTGGGCGCCAAGCCCGGCGAGCGGATCCTGGACGTGGCCGCGGCGCCGGGCGGCAAGAGCACCCACCTGGCCGAGCAGACCGGCGACCGCGGGCTGGTGCTGGCCGTCGACGTGGACGCGGGGCGGCTCCGGCGGGTGAAGGAGAACGCGCGCCGCCTGGGTCTCCGCTCGATCCGCCTGCTGGCCGAAGACGCCCGCCGGCTCGCCGCGCGGCTGGAGCCGGGCTCTTTCGACCGCGTGCTGGTGGACGCGCCCTGCACCGGCACCGGCGTCCTCAACCGCCGCCCCGAGGCCCGCTGGAGGAAGCGGCCCGGGGACGTGGCGGCGGCCGCGCGCCTCCAGGCCCAGATCCTGGACGGCGTGGCGCCGCTGGTACGCCCGGGTGGGACGCTGGTCTACTCCACGTGTACACTCGAACCGGAGGAGAACGCGGCCACCGTCGAGGCGTTTCTGCGCCGCTGGCCAACCTTCCGGCGGGAGGCGCTGGCGCCCTGGCTGCCGGAGCGACTGGCGGGGCGGGTGGAGCGGGAGGGCGAGATCCAGCTGCTCCCGCAGCGCGACGGGCTGGACGGGCACTACATCGCCCGCCTGGCCAGGGAGGCGTGAGCGATGGCGGGGAGCGAGCGGGTAGCGGGCGGACCGCCCGACCTGCGCGGGTTCGACCGCGAGGCGATGGAGGCCTTCGCGCTGGGCGAGGGCCAGCCGGCCTACCGCGGGCGGCAGCTGCTGCGCTGGATCCAGGGGCGCGCCGTCACCGACTTCGAGGCCATGACCGACCTGCCCGCCGCCTGGCGGGCGAGCCTCAAGGCTCGGATCCCGCTGGAGCCGGCGGAAGTGGTCCGCCGCCAGGCCGACCCGGAGGACGGGACGGTCAAGCTCCTTCTCCGGCTCGCCGACGGCGAGCTGGTGGAGACGGTCCGCATGCGCTATCGTTACGGTTTCAGCGCCTGCATCTCCACGCAGGTGGGCTGCAACGTGGGCTGCCGCTTCTGCGCCTCCACCCTGGGCGGGAAGCGGCGCGACCTGACGGCGGCCGAGATGGCGGAGCAGGCGTTGGCCATCCAGCGCGAGCTGCTGCCCCGGGGGGAGCGCCTGAGCCGGCTGGTGCTGATGGGGATGGGCGAGCCGCTGGAGAACTACGCCGAGACGGTCCGCTTCCTGCGCCTGGCGCACGAGCCGGAGGGGCTGGCCATCTCGTACCGGCGCATGACGGTCTCCACCTCGGGGGTGGCGCCGGCCATCGAGCGGCTGGCGGAGGAAGGGCTCCCCGTCACGCTGGCCGTCTCGCTCCACGCCCCCAACGACGAACTCCGGCGGCGGCTGGTGCCGATGAACAACCGCTACCCCATCGCCCGCCTGATGGAGGCCGTCCGGCTGTACGCGGCGCGGACCGGACGGCGCCCCACCTTCGAGTACGTGATGATCGACGGGGTGAACGACGCGGCCGAGCATGCCCGCGAGCTGGCCGGCCTCCTGCGCGGGCTGCCCAACCACGTCAACCTGATCCCGCTCAACGAGTCGGGGAGGGGCTTGGCCAGCTCGCCACCGGAGCGCATCGAGGCCTTCCGGCAGGTGCTGGAGCGGGCGGGGGTGGAGGTGACGGTGCGCCGCTCCCTGGGGCGCCGCATCGACGCGGCCTGCGGCCAGCTGCGCCGGCGCGAGGTGGAGGCGGCGGCGCGGCCGCTGGTGCGGCTGGGCGAGTAGCAGGCGGCAGACGACGCCGGGGACGGGGGACGAGGCCGGCGCGGGGGCCGCGGGAGGGGGAGCGGGGATGCGGGTCGATGCCGCCAGCGACGTGGGGCGAGTACGCGTACGCAACGAGGACGCCTGGCTCTGGCGGCGCCTGGGCGCGGCGGAGCTCCTGGCGGTGGCCGACGGGCTGGGCGGCCACCAGGCCGGCGATGTGGCCAGCCGCCTGGCCCTGCAGGCGCTGGCCGAGGCGCTGGGCGACGCCGGTCCGGGCGCGCTCCGCCGCCAGAGGCTGGAGGCGGCCTTCCACCGGGCCAACGAGGCGGTCTGGCAGGCGGCCCAGCGCCGGCCCGACTGGAGCGGCATGGGCACCACCCTGACGGCGGCGCTGGTGGAGGCCGGCGAGCTGACCGTGGCCCACGTGGGCGACAGCCGGGCCTACCTCTGGCGGGGCGGCAGCCTGCGTCAGCTGACCTCCGACCACTCGCTGGTGCGGGCGCTGGTGGAGCGCGGCGCCCTGAGCGAGGAGGAGGCCGAGCGCCTCCCCGAACGGCATATTCTCACCCGCGCGGTGGGCACCGCGCCCGAGGTGGAGGTCGATGTCGTGGGGCTCCGGCTGGAGCCGGGAGACCGGCTGCTACTGGCCACCGACGGCCTGACGGCGGCGCTCAGCCTGGAGCAGGTGGTGGAGCTGCTGGCGCAGGGCGGCGACCGCCCGGCGCAACGCCTGGTGGAGGCCGCCAACCGCGGCGGGGCTCCCGACAACGTGACGGTCCTGGTGGCCGAGCTGGAGGCCGGGACCGAAGGCGACCGCGAGGCGGGTCTGGCCTCGGGTGGTCTGGGGTGATCGGACGCCTGCTGGGCGGTCGCTACGAGATCCTTCACCGCGTGGGCGGCGGCGGCATGGCCGTCGTCTACAAGGGGCTGGACCGCCTCCTCTCCCGCCCGGTGGCCGTCAAGGTCCTGCGCGAGCAGTACGCCACCGACCCCGAGTTCGTACGCCGTTTTCGCCGCGAAGCGCAGGCCGCGGCCATGCTCTCCCACCCCAACATCGTCAACGTTTACGACGTGGGCGACGACGGAGAGCTCCACTACATCGTGATGGAGTACGTGGAGGGTCGCAGCCTCCGCCAGCTGCTCGACCAGGAGGGGGCGCTGGCGCCCGCGCGGGCGGCGCGCATCGCCGCCCAGATCCTGGACGCCCTGGAGGAGGCGCATCGCCACGGTGTCATCCACCGCGACATCAAGCCGGACAACATCCTCCTGACGCGCGACGAGCGGGTGAAGGTGGCCGACTTCGGCATCGCCCGCGCGGTCAGCCAGGCGACGCTGGTGCCCACCGGGGCCATCCTGGGCTCGGCGCACTACATCTCCCCGGAACAGGCGCGCGGCAGCCCTCTCGACGGGCGCTCCGACCTCTACTCGGTGGGCGTCCTTCTCTTCCAGCTGCTGAGCGGGGAGCTGCCCTACGACGGCGAGAGTCCGGTGGAGGTGGCGCTCAAGCGCTTCCAGGAAGAACCGCCCGACCTCGCCGCGCTGGCGCCCCAGGTTCCGGAGGCGCTGGCGCGGGTGGTGCGCAAGGCCATGGCGCGCCAGCCGGGCCGCCGCTACCCGGGCGCGGCCGCCATGGCGGAGGACCTGCGCGCCTTTCTGGCGGGCCGTCCGCTGCTGTATGCCGGGGAGGAGGAGACGCTCGACGGGGGCGCGCAGGACGAGCCGACGCTCGCCCTGGCGGCGGCCGCCGGCCGGGGGAGGCGCGACGGGGTGGATGCCGCCGCCGGCGAGCGCCCGGAACGGGAGGGGCGGCACCGCCCGTGGCTCTGGGCGCTGGCCGGCCTCCTCCTGCTGCTGGGGGCGGCGGGCTACGGCGCGTGGGCACTGGCGCACTGGTTCGACGTGCCCACCGTCCGCGTGCCCAGGGTGGTGGGGCTCACCCTGAGCGAGGCGACGCGGGCCCTGCAGGACTCGCGCCTGACGCTGAGCGTTGCCGACCAGCGCTACAGTCAACGGTACCCGGCCAACGTGGTCATCTCCCAGGAGCCGGCCCCGGGCGAGTCGGTCAAGGCCGGACAGCCGGTGCGCGTGGTCGTCTCCCAGGGACCGGAGCAGGTGACGGTGCCCGCGGTGACCAACATGCCCCAGCAGACGGCCCAGACGCTCCTCCAGGCACGGGGGCTGAAAGTGCAGGTGGTCCAGGAGTACAGCGACTCCGTGGCCGCCGGCTACGTCATCGACCAGTCGCCCGCTCCGGGCTCCTCGCTGGGCCAGGGGGCCACGGTCACGCTGACCGTCAGCCAGGGGCCGAGCGTCAACCAGGTGGCGGTTCCGGCCCTGGTCGGGCTGGGGGTGGACGACGCGCTCAGCCAGCTGCGGGCGCAGCAGCTGGTCCCGGGGAAGATGACCTACCAGCTGGCGGGCTATCCGGCGGGGACGGTGGTCTCCACCTCGCCCGCCGCCGGCCAGATGGTGGCGCCGGGCAGCGCCGTCGACCTGGTGATCAGCCGCGGCTGCGTCAACCAGGCGCAGCCTACGCTGACCGTCCCCGGGCAGGGCAGCCAGCCGGTCCAGGTGCGGGTCGACTTGACCGACGCCGCGGGTACGCGGACGATCTACCAGGCGACGCATCTCCCGGGCGACACCTTCCAGGTGGACGCCTGCTGGGGGAGCGGCGACGCCAGGCTGAAGGTCTACGAGGACGGTCAGCTGGTCAACCCGCCCGACGGGGATCTCCTGAAGGGAGGAGCGCCTTGAGCCGGACCGGGCGGGTCGTCAAGGTCCTCAACCAGTGGTACGAGGTGCAGACGGAAGAGGGCGTCCTGGCGGCGCGGCCCCGCGGCCGCCTCCGGCGGGAGGGGGAGGGAGCACCCCTGGCCGGGGACATGGTGGAGGTACTGCCGGCGCCCGACGGCACCGCGCGCATCGAACGGATCCTCCCGCGCCGGAACCGGCTCGATCGCCCGCCCGTGGCCAACGTCGACCGGCTGCTGGTGGTGGCCTCCTGGCGCGAGCCCGAGATCGTGCCGGAACTGGTGGACCGGGCGCTGCTGGAGGCGGAGCGCCGCGGGATCCCGGCGGCGTTGGTGCTGAACAAGGTGGACCGCATCGCGGGGCAGCCCGGGCTCCTCGAGGAGGCCCGGCGCTTTCTCGAGCCCTACCGGAAGGCGGGCTACCCCGTCCTCCTGACCGCCGCGCTGGACGGGACCGGCCTGGAGGAGCTGCGTGCGCTGCTGGCGGGCGGCCTGACGGTGCTGGCGGGCGCCAGCGGGGTGGGGAAGTCCAGCCTGCTCAACGCCCTCCTGCCCGGCGCGCGCCTGCGTACGGGAACGCTCAGCCGCGCCGAGCGCGGCATGCACACCACGCGTCACGTGGAGCTGCTGCCGCTCCCGGACGGCGGCTGGGTGGCCGACACTCCCGGCTTCGTCCGCCTGGAACCGGCGGGGCTGGAGGACCCGCGGGAGGTGCGCGACGCCTTTCCCGAGCTGGCTCGTGCGGGAGGCTCCTGCCGCTTCCGCGACTGCCTGCACCAGGACGAGCCGGGCTGCGCGGTCCGCGAGGCGGTGGCGCGGGGCGAGATCGACGCCGGCCGCTATGCGCGCTACCGGGCGCTCCTGGAGGAGGTCCGGCAGGCGGCCGGGAGACGCTGAAGGAGGGCGCCGCGGGCGCCCGTCGCCGAGGAGGAGTGCACATGCCGATCGTGGCGCCTTCGGTGCTCTCCGCCGACCTCTCCGACCTGGCCGCCTTCGCGCGGCGCATGGAGGGCGCCGGGGCGCGCCGTCTCCACCTGGACGTGATGGACGGGCACTTCGTGCCCAACCTGACCTTCGGGCCGCCGGTGGTGACGGCGCTGCGCCGCCACACGCGGCTGCCCTTCGACGTCCACCTGATGGTGGAGGAGCCCGAGGCCCTGCTGGAGGCGTTGCGGCCGGCGCAGCCGGCGACGGTGGTGGTCCACGCCGAGAGCAGCCGCCACCTGCACCGCCTCCTGGCGGGCGCGCGCGAGCAGGGCTTCCGCACCGGGCTGGCGCTCAACCCGGCGACGGGCACCGAGGTCGTCCGCTGGCTCTGGCCGCTCGTCGACCAGGTGCTGGTGATGAGCGTCAACCCGGGATGGGGCGGGCAGCGCTTCCTGGCGCTGGCGCTGGAGAAGCTCCGCCGGCTGGCCGGCGAGGCGCCGGCGGGATGGGCGGGCGAGCTGGCGGTGGACGGCGGGATCGGCGAGGCGGTGGCGGCCGAGGCGGTGGCGGCGGGGGCCGAGGTGCTGGTGGCGGGTGCGGCGGTGGCCGGGGCGGAGGATCCCGCGGCCGCCCTGCGCCGTCTGGCGGAGATCGCGGAGCGGGCGGCGGGGCTGCGAAGCGCGGGCCGGGAGGCGCCGGCGCCGGGAGAGGGGGGGACGGGATGCTCTACCTGAGCCGGCTGCTGGGCAGCCGCGTCTACGCCCAGGAGTCGGAGGGCTCGGTGGTGCTGGGCCGGCTGGAAGACGTGGTCATCCAGGCCGGACAGTCCAACCCGCTGGCGCGCGGCTTCATCCTGCGCGGCCGGAGGGGCGACGCCTTCTGGGTGCCCAGCGGCCAGCTCCTCCCGGAGGCCGACGGCCGCCTGGTCGTCCGCTCGCCCCAGCGCTCCATCCGCCTCTTTCTGCCCGAGACGCGCACCATCCGCCTGGGACTGGACGTGCTGGACAAGCAGGTGATCGACATCATGGGCCACAAGGTGGTGCGCGTCAACGACGTGCAGGTGGCCTGGGCGGGCGAGGCGTTGCGCATCGTGGCCGTCGACGTCGGCTGGACCGGCTTCCTGCAACGGCTGGGACTGGGAGGGCTGGTCGGTCTGCTGCGGCGGCTGGGCTTCCACCCGCGCGAGCGGGTGATCCCCTGGGCGCTGGTGGAGCCTCTGGGCTCGCCGGCCTCGCCGCTCAAGCTCTCCATCGCCTGGAACAAGCTGCGCGGCTACCATCCCGCCGACCTGGCCTCGCTCCTGCCCGACCTCGACCCGGAGGAGCAGGTGGCGCTCCTCCGCTCCCTCGACCTGCGCGACGCGGCCGAAGTGGTCTCGCGCATCGAGGAGGCGCCGCTGCGGCGCGCCATCCTGGAGCGGCTGCCCAAGGAGCTGGCCTCGGACCTCTTGGAGCGCATGGCGCCCGACGACGCCGCCGACGTGCTGGCCGAGCTGCCGCGCGACGACCAGGAGGCCATCGTGGGCGGCATGGAGAAGGCCCAGCGCTCGGACGTGGAGCGCCTGATGCGCTACGGGCCGCACTCCGCCGGCGGCCTGATGACCACCGACTTCATCGCCTTTCCGGAGCGCCTGACCGCCCAGGAAGCCATCGACCGCCTCCGCGTCCTCGCGCCCGACGCCGAGACCATCTACTACCTCTACGTGGTGGCGGAGGACGGGCGCCTGGTGGGCACGCTGACGTTGCGCGACCTGATCGTCGCCCCGCCCGACCGGCCGCTGGGCGCCGTGATGCACCGGCGCGTCATCTCGGTGCCGCTGGAGGCGGACGAGGAGCGCGTGGTGGACGTGATGGCGCACTACGACTTCCTCGCGCTCCCGGTGGTCGACGACGAGGGCAGGCTGCAGGGCATCATCACCTATGACGACGTGATGGACGTGGTCCTGGAGCGGGGCGGCTGGAAGCGGCGGCTGCGCGCGCGCGACTGACGCGCGTGCGGCGGAGCGGAAGGCGGCTCCAGGCGGCACCCCCGGGCGGTGCGGCCACATAGAGTGGAGTTCGCCCGGGCAGGCGGCCCGGGCGAAGGGGGTGGCCCGGAATGCGGTTCATCATCATCCGGCTGCCGGCCTGGTTGCGGCCCATCCTGCGACGCCTGGCGGGCTGAGCGGGCGGAGCGGGAGGGCGCGGCCGGCCGGAAGCGGAGCGGGGGTCGAGGGTGCGTCCATCCAGCCTGGTGCGCGCGGTGGGAGCTGACGGGCGGCTACGGGTGATGGCCGCCGACACCTCGGCGGTCGTCGACGAGGCCGCCCGCCGTCACGACACCTGGCCCACGGCCACGGCGGCCCTGGGCCGCCTCCTGACGGCCACCGCCTTTCTGGCGGCGGACGCCAAGCACGGTTCGGTCACCGTCCGGCTGGCGGGGGATGGGCCGCTGGGCGGCGCGGTGGCCGTGGGAGAGGCGGACGGGCGCCTGCGCGGCTACGTGGGCGAACCGCACGTGGACCTGCCGCTCAACGCGGCCGGCAAGCTGGACGTGGGAGGCGCCGTGGGCCGGCAGGGCTTCCTGTACGTGACCTACCAGCCCGAGCGGGGGCGTCCCTACACGGGTTCGGTGCCATTGGCCAGCGGCGAGGTGGGCGACGACGTCAGCGAATTCCTGCGCCGCTCCGCGCAGCGGCCCGCCGCGGTGGGGGTGGGCGTCCTGGTCGGACCGGGTGGCGAAGTGCGCGCCGCCGGCGGGTTGCTGGTGGAGGTGCTGCCCGGCGCGCTGGACGAGCTGGGCGCCGATGTCGAGGCCAACCTGGAGCGGATCGGAAGCATCAGCCGGCTGGTGGAGGCCGGCGCGGGTCCGCGGGAGCTGGCGGCCGAGGCGCTGCGGGGATGGTCCTGGCGGATCGAGGGCGAGCCGCTGCCGCTGCGCTTCCGCTGCAGCTGCTCGCGGGAGCGCGTGGAGGCCGCGCTGCTGGCGCTGGGAGAGGACGAACTGCGGGGGATGGAGGCGGAGGGGCGCGCCGAGGTGCGCTGCCACTTCTGCAACGCCCGCTACACCTTCACCCGGGAGGAGCTGGCCCGCCTGGCGGCGCAGGCCGCCGCTGCGGGCGGCTAGACCGCTCGCGCCACGCGTCCCGAGCGGAGGCAGCGGGTGCAGACGCGCAGGCGGCGCCGGCCCTCCGCTCTCTCCACGCGCACCGTCTGCAGGTTGGGCCGCCAGAGGCGGTTGCTCTTCCGGTTGGAATGGCTGACGGCATGGCCGAAGGCGACTTCGCGACCGCAGATATCGCAGCGTCGGGCCACTGGGATCCCTTCCCCCGCGAGATGAAGTGGGCAGAGGCATGCTAGCATCCGCCCGCGGCGGGCGCAACCGCCGCCCCGCGCCCCGCGGGGCGGCCGGATGACGCACCCGGGCTATGCTATCATTTCTGCGTCGTGCGGGGGGCGCGCGGCGGAGCCGGTGCGGGCGGGGTGGTGGCGGATGGGCCGCGAGTTGGAGACCGGACTGGGCACGGTCAGCATCAGCGAAGAGGTGGTGGCGGCGCTGGCTGCGCACGCGCTGGAGCGCTGCTACGGCGTCACCGGGCTGGCCAGCCGGGGGCTCGAGGGGCTGGCGGGCGTCCTGGGCATCGGCAATCCCGGCCGCGGCGTCACCGTCCGCCTGGACGAGAAGCACTTGGCCATCGAGGTGGCCATCGTCGTCGGCTACGGCACCCGCATCTCCGAAGTCGCCCAGAACGCGCGCGAGCAGATCCGCTACGGCGTGGAGCAGGCGACCGGGCTGAAGGTGGACCAGGTGACCGTGGAGGTGGCGGGGATCCGGCTGGACGGTCAGGGCCGCGGCGCCAGGGGCCGCCGCTGAGCCGCGGGGGGATGGAGTTGGAACTGCGCGAGTTGGACGGGCCCGCGCTGCTGGCCGCGGCCGAGGCCGCGGCGGAACGGCTGGCGCTGCACGAGGCCGAGGTGAACGCCCTCAACGTCTTCCCCGTGCCCGACGGGGACACCGGCAACAACATGAGCCAGACCGTGCAGGGAGCCTTGCGCGAGGCGCATCGCGCCGGCCCGGCGCTGGGCGAAGTGGCGCGCGCGCTCGCCCAGGGCGCGCTGATGGGCGCCCGGGGCAACTCGGGGGTCATCCTCTCCCAGCTGTTGCGCGGTTTCGCGGAGGCGCTCCGGGGCCGCGAGCGGGCGGGCGCCAGCGAGGTGGCGGCCGCCATGGAGCGCGGGGTGGAGACCGCCTACAGGGCCGTCATGAAGCCGGTGGAAGGGACCATCCTGACCGTGGCGCGGCGGGCGGCAGAGGCCGCCGTGGCCGCGGCGGGGGGCGGCGCGGGCCTGGCGGGCGTGCTGCGCGAGGCGCTGGCCGCCGCCCGGGAGGCGTTGGCGGAGACGCCGCGCCAGCTGGAGGTGCTGGCGCGGGCGGGAGTGGTCGACTCGGGCGGCCAGGGGCTCGTCTACCTCCTGGAGGGCGCCGCGGAGCGGATGGGTACCGGGCGCCCGAGCGAGACCGGGCTTCCCTCCGCGGCAGGGCCCGCGGTGGTACCGGCGGCGGTGCCGGAGCCCGCAGCGCCGCCGGCCGGCTACCGGGAGGAGGCGCTGGAGAGCCTGAAGGAGCCGTACGAGACGGAGTTCTTTCTCGTGCCGGCCGTCGCACCCGACTTCGCCGGCTGGCGCCGGGAGCTGGCCGGGATGGGCTCCAGCCTCGTGGTGGTGGAGGGCGACCGGCTGGCGCGCGTCCACATCCACACCGCCGATCCGGGACGCGTGCTCAGCTGGGCGGTGGCGCGGGGCGAGCTGCGCGATGTCAGCGTGGTCAACCTGCGCCTGCAGGGGGAGGCCTATGCGCGCGAGAACGGCCTCGCCCCCGCTCCCGCCGTTTCGGCCGAGGCGCCCCGGGTGGCGGTGGTGGCCGTCGTCCAGGGCGACGGGATGGAGCATCTCTACCGCTCGCTGGGCGCGAGCGCGCTGGTCCGCGGCGGGCCCTCCATGAACCCCAGCACGGAAGAGATCCTGTCCGCCCTGCGACAGGTGCCCGGCGAGGGCGTCATCCTCCTGCCCAACCACGCCAACATCTTCCTGGCCGCCCAGCAGGCCGCGCGCCTGGCGGGGCGGCGCGTGGAGGTCGTGCCCACGCGCGACATGGCCCAGGGGATGGCGGTGTTGATGAGCTTCGCCCCCGGGCGCGACCTGGAGGCCGAGGCGGCGCGGATGAAGGACGTGCTGGCGGAGGTGCGCACGGGGATGGTGACGCGGGCGGCCCGCGACGCGGTGCTGGACGGGGTACGCGTGCGGGAGGGGGATTTCCTGGCGCTGCGCGGCGAGGAGCTGGTCCACGCCGGCCCCGGCCTGGAGGAGGCGGTGGTCGCCCTGGTGGAGCGCCTGGCCGGGGAGGAGGCGCGGGCGGTGACGCTCATCTACGGCGACG
Organism: Bacillota bacterium; assembly: GCA_023511835.1. Classification (NCBI taxonomy): domain Bacteria; kingdom Bacillati; phylum Bacillota; species Bacillota bacterium. Next base: position 18,882 of record JAIMAT010000008.1, read on the forward strand.
GCGTGGAAGAGGTCGGCGCCCGCCAGCTGGCGGAGCGGTTGGAGAGCCTGAAGCCGGGGTGCGAGGTCCGGCTGGAGAGGGGCGACCAGCCCTTCTACCCCTTCCTGGTGGCCGTCGAGTAGGCGGCGCGTCGGCCGGGGAATCATGGCGGAGTCGGCGGTCGAGCAGGTGGCCCGCGAGCTGCGGGCCATCCTGCGCCAGGAGAGCAGGGACGGCTTCCGCGACCGGACGGTGGTCGGCGGCCTGGAGGCGTACGCGCGCCGGCGGTTGGAGCCGATGCTCGCGCCGCCGGGGGGTGGGGGCCCGGAGGAGCCCGGGACCGCCTGGCTGGCGGAGGCCAGGGAGGTTCTGCGCGCCTACGGCGCGGCCTCCCCCGAAGGGCGGCGGGAGCTGGCGGCGGCGCTCCTGCGCCGGCTGGGGGCGCCGGTGGCCGGGGCCCCGGGGAAAGCGCCCGCCGGACCGGAGGGGGTCGGGCCGGCGGCAGCCGTGCCGGACCTGGCGGAGCCGGTCACCCGGCTTCGCGGCGTGGGCGGGCGCCAGGCCGCGGCGCTGGCGCGTCTCCAGATCCGGACCGTGGGCGACCTGCTCGCCCACCTTCCCCTGCGTTACGAAGACTGGCGCCGGCCGGTGCCCATCGCCCGCCTGCAGGCCGGCTCGGAACAGCTGGTGGCCGGGACGGTGGTGGCCGTGCGGCGCTGGCAGGCCCGGCGCGGCCTGGAGCTGGTGGACGCCGTCCTGCGGGACGCCAGCGGAAGCCTCGTCCTGCGCTGGTTCAACCAGCCCTACCGCGAAAGGCAGCTGGCCGCGGGCCGGCCGCTGGCGGCCTATGGCCGCGTGGAAGAGTTCCAGGGGCGCTGGCTGATGCAGAGCCCGGAGGTGGAGGAGCCGGGTGAAGCGGAGGGGCGCGTGGGCCGTCTGGTGCCCGTCTACCCCGCGGGGCGGGGGCTGTCGCAGGGCTTCCTGCGCCGGGCCTGCCGGCGGGCGCTGGAGGGGCGGGAAGGAGTCGCCGGCCTCGTGCCCGAGGCGAGCCGGAGGCGCCTCGGGCTTCTGCCGACGGGGGAGGCGTGGCGGGCCGTGCACGCGCCGCGCTCGCCGGAGGAGGCGGAGCTGGGCCGGCGCAGCCTGGCCTTCGAGGAGCTCTGGCTGCTGGAGCTGGCGCTCGGCCTCCTGCGCCGCCGTGCTCGGCAGGGACTGCCGGGCGTCCGCCACGCGCCGGACGGCGAGCGCCTGCGCCGCTTCCGCGACTCCCTGCCCTACCGGCTGACGGACGGCCAGGAGTCCGCCTGGCGCGAGATCGAGGCCGACATGGAGGGGCCGCTCAGCATGAACCGGCTCCTGCAGGGCGACGTCGGCTCGGGGAAGACCGTACTGGCGGCCATGACGCTGCTGAAGAGCGTGGACTCCGGCTACCAGGCGGCGCTGATGGCCCCGACCGAGATCCTGGCCGAGCAGCACTGGCTCGGCCTGGCCCCCCGCTTCCGCGCGCTGGGCGTGGAGACGGGCCTGCTGCGGGGCGGCATGGCGCCGGGGGAGCGGCAGGAGCTTCTCGACCGGCTGGCCGACGGCAGCCTGCCGGTGGTGGTCGGGACGCACGCCCTCCTCCAGCCCGACGTCCGTTTCGCGCGCCTGGGCTCGGTGGTCATCGACGAACAGCACCGCTTCGGCGTGGAGCAGCGGGCCGCCCTGCAGCGGAAGGCCGCGCACATGGGTGTGCGCCCGGACGTGCTGGTGATGACCGCCACGCCCATCCCGCGCACCTTGGCCCTCACCCTCTACGGCGACCTCGACCTCTCGCTGCTGCGCGGCCTGCCCCAGGGGCGGGGCCGGATCGAGACGCGCCTCTTCCCGCCGGAAGGGCGGGAGGCCGCCTACCGGCGGCTGGGGGAGCACCTGCGCGCCGGTCACCGCGCCTACGTCGTCTGCCCGCGGGTCGGCGGAGAGGAGGGGGAGGAAGGGGGCGACGAGGCGGAGGAGGCGGTGTCCGGCGAGGCGCTGCCCGGCGCGGTGGCGGTGGCGCGCGAACTGGCGCGGAGGCATCCGGACTGGCGGGTAGGCCTGCTCCACGGCCGCCTGCCGGTCCGCGAGAAGGCGGCGGTGATGGAGGCCTTCGCGCGCGGCGAGGTGCGGGTGCTGGTGGCCACCACGGTGGTGGAGGTGGGGGTGGACGTGCCCGAGGCGACCGCCATCCTGGTGGAGGCGGCGGAGAGCTTCGGACTGGCCCAGCTCCACCAGCTGCGGGGGCGGGTCGGGCGCGGCCCCTTCGCGTCCGAGTGCCTCCTGGTCGCTTCGAGGGAGGACGGCCCGGGACGGGAGCGGCTCGAGCGGCTGGCGCGCACGGAGGACGGCTTCGCGCTGGCGGAGGCCGACCTGGAGCTGCGCGGGCCGGGCGACTTTCTCGGGAAGCGGCAGCATGGCCTGCCCCAGCTGCACGTGGCCGACCCCGTGGGTGACCGCGAGCTGCTGGAGCTGGCCCGGATCGAGAGCGAGCGCCTTCTGGAGAGGGATCCGGAGCTGGAGCGGCCGGAGTCCCGCCGGCTGCGGGAGGAGCTGGCGAGCCGCTTCCCGCAGCTCGATCTCTTCTTCGTCGGCTAGACCGGAACGGCGCCGGACGCCGGGTGGGGCAGCGGTGGCCCCGCGCCGGCGGGCCCGCGCCCCGGGAAGGGGCGCGGGCGGCGGCGGGGGCCCGGCCGCCTTTCAGCGGATGACCGAGGGGTCGACGAAGTAGACGTGCTGCGACCAGAGGAAGCGGCCCTGGGTGGGGTCGTAAGCCGGCATGCTGGGCTCCTGGTCGTAGAAGCCCTGCCAGCCGTTCCCGGTCTGGTCGGTGGGGAAGTTCCCCGCCACCGCCACCACATGCCCCGCCTTATCCGTCATCAGTACGATGCCCGGCCCGGGGTGGCCGTAGTGCTGGCCCATGCCCGGCACGAAGGGGCCCATCTTCTGCAGCGTGCCGAGCCGGGGATTGTAGCGCGTCAGCGTCGCGAGGTTGGCCAGGCCGTAGGCGGCGCCGGTGGTGGCCACCGGGGCGTTGCCGGCCGTGTTGGGCCAGGCCGTTCCCGGCGCGCCCGGCGGGGGCGGCGTTCCCGGCATGGCGCCGCCGGGCGTCGCCGGGGCGGTGCGCGTGGCCCCGCGGTTGGCGGGCGTGGTGGAGGTCCCCGGCGAGGTGGCCGGCGGCGTGGTGGCGGTGGTGCCGGGCGTCGCCGGGGTGGTGGCGGCGGCGCCTGCCGCGGTGCCGGCCGTCGGCACCAGGTAGAGCGTCTGCGTCACCCAGCTCTTGCCGCCCGCCCCGGCCGTGGTGCCGGGGTCGAACCAGGGCTGCTGCCCGGCCGAGGCCGGCATGCGCGCCCGGATGCCGACGACGTTGCCGGCGCGGTCGACCAGGAACTGAAGGGCCGCGATGTCCTTCCTGGGCGTGTAGACGCGGGCGGCGCGCGGGTCGTTGCTGGGCTGGGCCACGTAGCCCGCCAGCTTGGGGTTGCCCTTCACCAGCGTGGCCCAGGCCACGGGACGGGCGAGCGCGCTGGGGTCGAAGAGGCTGGCCGGCAGCACGGAGACGCCCACGGTGGCGCCCGGGGTGAGCTGGGCCCGGCTCGTGCCGGTCGGTCCCGGGGTGGAACGGCGGGCGGTCCCGCCCGGGCCGGCGCAGGCCGAGCTGACCAGCGCGCCCGAGACGAGGAGCACGAGCACCCCTAGGGCGTGTCGACGGATCTTGTCCATCACGGCTTCCACTCCCCTCCGGCCCGGTCGGCACGGACTGGGAAGCCTTCCGGGCGGCACTTCGAATGCCGCGGCCTAGTATTCCCGGAAGGGTGGAGCGTGATGGGCTCGCCGCACAGAGGGGAACTCAGCCGAAGGCGGAGATGGCACGCGCGAGGGCGTAGGCCAGTGCGGCCGCGATGCCGCCCACCAGCGCCGTCTGCAGCGCCGAGCGCCCGGGCGCCACGCCGGTGACGCTTCCTTTGAGCCAGCCGAAGAGGAGGAGCGCGGCCAGGGTGACGACCGCCGAGAGGAGAAGCGCCCTCGGCACCGGCAGCGGCAGCAGGTAGGGCGCCAGCGGGATAATGCCGCCCGCCACGTAGCTGGCGCCGATGGTCAGCCCCGAACGGAGGGCGCGCGCCGGCTCCGGCTCCTCCAGGCCCAGCTCCTCGCGCATCATGAAGCGGACCCAGGCCTCGTGATCGGAGGCGATGGCCCCCACCGCCTGTTCCAGCGTGGCGCCGCGCAACCCGTAGCGCTCGAAGATCTCGCGCACCTCCTGGCGCTCCACCTCCGGCAGCTCCACCACCTCGCGCCGCTCGCGGGCCAGCTCGTTCCGGTAGGTGTCCAGCTCGCTCCGCGCCGCCAGGTAGCCGCCCAGCCCCATGCTGATGGCGCCGGCGACCAGCTCGGCGAAGCCGGCGACGATGATGAGGAAGTTCTGCGTCACCGCGCCGGAGATTCCGGCGGCCAGGGCGAAGGGAACGGTGAGGCCGTCGGACATGCCCAGGATGATATCGCGGATCCAGGCGCCGCCCGTGAAGTGCTGTTCCACGTGCTCCCGCTCGGCCGGCTTCGACACCGGTCCACCTCCTCCACGGGGAGGATGATAACCTACCAGGAGCGGCGCGGGCCTTGGTGCCGCATCGAGAGAAGGACGGGAGGTGCCGGGCGTGCGGCTGGAGGTGCTCGGCTTCTGGGGCGGCTACCCGGGTCCGGAGGGGGCCAGCGCCGGCTATCTGCTGCACGGTGAGCAAGGGGGCGAGCTGCTCCTGGACTGCGGTTCGGGCGTGCTCAGCCGCCTGCTGGAGAGCGCCGGGCTGGAGGGGTTGAGGCGGCTTGAGGCGGTCCTGCTGACGCATCTCCACCACGATCACGCCGCCGACCTGGGCGTCCTCTCCCAGGCGCTGGTGGTCGAGTCGTACCACGGCTTCGAACGCGCACCCCTGCCGGTCTACGTCCCGGAGGGGGCGCTGGAGCGCGCCCGCTTCTACCTGGCCGGTGACCCCTGGAGCCGGCTTCGTCCCCTGCGCCCCGGCGAGGTCGTGACCGTCGGCGCCTTCCGGGTGGAGGCGGCGCCGGCCCGCCATCCCGTGCCGGCGCTGGCGCTCCGCGTGGAGGAGGGCGGGCGGCGCCTGGTCTATACGGGCGACACGGCGGCCAGCGCCGAGGTGGAGGCGCTGGCGGCGGGGGCCGACCTGCTGCTGGCGGAGGCCTCCCACTACGAGGGCGAGGACGGCTCCCGCGCCGGCCACCTGACGGCGCCCGAGGCGGGCGCCATGGCGCGGCGCGCGGGCGTGGCGCGGCTCGTGCTCACCCACCTGCCGCACTACGGCGACCTGGAGGAGCTGGAGGAGCAGGCGCGGCGGGCCTTCGGCGGGCCGACGGGGCGCGCGCACAGCGGGCTGGTGGTCGAGGTGGGCGCCGGGGGCGGGAGGGCTTCCTGAGGCGGGAGGGCGGCGCCGCCTTGGCTCCTGCTCAGCCGGGGCCCGGGGCCGGGCTCTCTCCCTTGAACAGGGCGAAGAGCAGGGCCAGCGCGGGGAGGAGCAGGAGGAGGCCCCAGGGGAGCAGGACGAGCAGCTGGCGGAGGGCGGTTCGGGGCGCCGCGGCGGCCGCGGCGGTCAGCTCGCCCCAGACCAGCCAGGGCCAGGCCGAGGCGGCCCAGCCGGCCCAGAGCAGCAACACCAGGGCGGCCGTCCAGAGGCGCGCCAGCTCGGCGGCGCCCCGCGCCAGGGCGTGGGCGTCCAGGAGCGCCGCCCCGCCGGCGAGGAGGACGAAAGGCAGGCCGGGACCGCCCAGCAGGCGCGGGCCCAGCCAGGGCGCGGCCGCCCGGGCGAGCGGGAGGGCGAGGAGGGCGAGCAGGGCCAGGGCGGCCAAGGCGGCCCGGGCCCGGGCGAGAAAGTGCGCCCGCAACGCGCCCCGATTCTCCACGGCCAGGTAGGCGGCCGCCTCCAGCGCGCCGGCGGCCACCACGGCCAGGGCGACCACGAGGGCGAAGAGCGAGTGCCAGGCCAGCCGCGGCTGGGCCGTGGCCGCCAGGGCGAGCCCGAGGAAGAAGGGCGCGGCCAGGCTCCCCGCGCCGAAGGCGACCGCCCAGAGGCGGGGCGGGGCGTCACCCCCGGCGGCCTGCCGCCCCCGGGCGGCGAAGACGAAGGCCGCCCCGCGCAGGATGATGCCCGCCAGCGCCAGGTGGAGCGGGAGAAAGAGGCCGCTTCCCAGGCGGGCGAAGGCGGCGGGGAAGGCGGCGAGGAGGAGGACCAGGGCGAAGATCAGCCAGACGTGGTTGGCCTCCCAGACCGGCCCCATGCCGCGCGCTACCGCCCGGTGGACCGCCGCCGCCCGCGGGCCGCGCGCCGCAGCCAGGTCCCAGAGGCCCGCGCCGAAGTCGGCCAGCCCGAGGAGGGCGTAGAGGGCGAGAACGGCCGCCAGCAGGAGCGCCGCGGCGCGCACCGGCTCGGGCGCCGCGGGACCGGCGGCGGCCAACGCCCGGGAGGCGGTCTCAGGGTGCATCGTCCACCACCTCTGCCGCCAGCCCCTCTCCCGCGGGCTCCCCGGAGCCCCCCTCCGGCCGCGCCCCCGGCTCCGCCATGCGCCGCAGAAAGTAGACCAGGGCCGCGCTCAGACCGGCGTAGAGCAGGACGAAGCCGGCCAGGGAGACAGGGGTGCCCGCCGCCGGCGTCACCGCCCGGGCGGTGGGCAGGAGCCCGGCCACGGCCCACGGCTGCCGGCCGGACTCGCTGACCAGCCAGCCGCTCTCCAGCGCCACGAAGCCGAAGGGCGAGGCGACCAGCAGGAGGCGCAGCAGCCAGCGGGGCGGGCGGCCGCGCGCCGCGCGCAGCCAGTAGAGGAGTGTGCCGGCCAGGAGCACGAGCCCGCTGCCCACCATCACCTGGAAGCTGAGGTGGGTGAGCGTCACGTCCGGCCAGAGCGCCCGCGGCACGCTCTCCAGGCCGCGCACCACCGCCCCGGTCCGCCGGTAGGCCAGCCAGCTGAGCCCCCCCGGGATCTCCAGCGCCCACCGCACCGTCCTCCGGGCCACGTCCGGGAGACCGCCCACGTAGAGCGGCGCGGCGGCGCGGGTCGTGAAGCGCGCCTCCATGGCGGCCAGCTTGACCGGCTCCAGGGCGGCGACGACGCGGCCGCCGGCGTCGCCCGAGAGCGGCATGGCCACCGCCCCCACCAGGCCCAGCGCCATGGCCAGGCGGAGGCCGGCGGCATGCCGGGCGGCCTCCCGGGCGTGCGGCCGGCGGAGGAGCGACCAGGCCTCGCCCCCGGCCAGCGCGAAGGCGGCCGCCGTCCAGGCGGCCAGCGTCGAGTGGAGCGCCATCGGCCACCAGACCGGGTTCCGCATCACGGCCGCCAGGGGATCGGCCAGGGCGGCCATCCGCCCGCTGGGCAGCTGCATCCAGGCGTTGGCGGCGGTGACGAGGAGGCTGGAGGCGGAGCCGGCCGCGGCCACGAGAAGCCCGCTCGCCCAGTGCGCCCAGGCCGGCAGGCGCTCCCAGCCGTACAGGTAGAGGCCGAGGAAGACGGCCTCCACGAAGAAGGCGAAGCCTTCGAGAAAGAGGGCCACGCCCAGGACGGGGCCGGCCACGGCCATCAGCCGTGGCCAGAGGAGCCCCAGCTCGAAGGAGAGCGCCGTGCCGCTGACGGCGCCGATGGCGAAGAGCAGTCCGGTGGCCACGGACCAGCGCCGGGCCAGCTCCAGGTGAAGCGGCGAGCGGCGCAGCAGCCCGATGCCCTCGGCCGCCGCCGCCAGGAGCGGCAGGGTGACGCCGAAGGCGGCGAAGAGCATGTGCCAGCCCAGCGAGATGCCCATCTGCCAGCGGGCGGCCTCCAGCGTCTCCAGCGGCCTCGCCTCCCCCGCCTAGTCTCCCCAGCTTCCCGGACGGAGCGCCGCCGCACCCCGGTTCGCGGCCCCTGCCCGCTCGGGCTAGACTGGGGGGCTGGAGGGGCGGCCGAGCCGTCTCTGCGCGGGGGAGGTGGGGGATTGGCCGGGCTCTACGTGCGCCGCTCGGGGCCGCCCGGGGCGCCGCCCGGGACGCCCGTGCTCCTGCTGCTCCCCGGGGCGGGGGCCGATCACCGCTCCTGGGGCGCGGAGATCGCCGACTGGGGGCGGAGCTGGCGGCTGCTGGCGCCCGACCCGCCGGGCACCGGTGCCAGCGCGGGCCCGCCCCCGGCCGACTGGGAGGAGCTCCTGGCCGCCTACGGCCCGCTCCTGGAGGAGGCGCCCGGCGCGCCGCTGGTCCTGGTGGGCCTCAGCCTGGGCAGCCGGGCCGCGCTGGCGCTGGCGGCGCGCGCCGGGGCGCGGCTGGCGGCGATGGTGCTGATCCACCCCTGGCTGGAGGCGGACGCCGACCTGCGCCGCCGCCTGCGGGCCGTGCGCGAGCTGGTGCGCTGGGCGCCGGAGCCGGTCTACGCCGAGGTGCTGGCCTGGCTCCTGGGCTCGCGCCGGCTGGCGGAGGAGCCGGGCCGGATCGAGCGCATGGCCGAGGCTTGGCGGCCGCCCCTGGGCCCGTCGCGGGAGGTGCTGCTGGCCTACCTGGGGCTGGAGCCGGAGCCGCTGGCGCCGGAGCGCCTGCCGCGGGTCCCGGCGCTGGTGGTGGCCGGCGCGCAGGACCGGATGATCCCGCTCCGCTACAGCCGGAGGCTGGCGGAGCGGCTGCCGGGTGCGCGCCGCCTCTTCTTCCGCGGCCCCGGCAGCGGCCACCTGCTCCACGTGGAGCGCTCGGCGGAGTTCCGGCGGGCGGTGCGGAGCTTCCTGGAAGAGGTGCTGGCGGGCGGCGCGGCGGCGCCGCGGGAAGGGGGAGAGGCGGTTGGCCGACGGCCTGGCGGCGGATCCGGCTGAGGCGGCCTGGCGGGCCCACGTGGAGGCGGTGGTCGCCTGCCGGCTCTGCCCGCGGCTGGTGGCCTGGCGGGAGGAAGTGGCGCGGACCAAGGTGCGCCGCTTCCGCGACGAGAGCTATTGGGGCCGCCCGGTGCCGGGCTTCGGCGACCGGCGCGCCCGCCTCCTCCTCCTGGGGCTCGCCCCGGCCGCCCACGGTGCCAACCGGACCGGGCGCATGTTCACCGGCGACGACTCGGGCGACTTTCTCATGGCGGCGCTCCACCGCGCCGGACTCGCCAGCCAGCCCGTCAGCCGCTGGGCCGGCGACGGCCTGCGCCTGGAGGACTGCTTCCTGACGGCGCCGGTGCGCTGCGCCCCGCCCGACAACCGGCCCACGCGCGAGGAGCTGCGCGCCTGCCGGCCGCACCTGCGCCGCGAGCTGGCGCTCCTGCCCCGCGTCCGCGCGGTTCTGACGCTGGGGCGCGTGGCCTGGGAGGTGGCCCGCGAGGAGTGGGGCGCGGGCGAGAGCTGGCCGCCCTTCGCCCACGGCCAGGTGGCGCTGCCGCCGGGCGGGCCGGCGGTGGTGGCCAGCTACCACCCCAGCCGGCAGAACACGCGCACCGGCCGCCTCACCGCCCCCATGTTCGACCGGGCGCTCGCGCTGGCGCTCGAGCTGGCGCGCGGCGGGACCGAGCGCGCGGCGGGCGAGGCGCCGTGAGGGCGCCGCGCGCAGGAAGCAAGGCCTGGCTGGAGGCCATCCTGGGTGAACCGGTGCTGGAGCGCCGACAGCTGGACCCCGACTACCAGCGGCACACCAACCGGCTCTGGGAGGTGCGGACGCCCACACGGCGGGTGGTGGTCCGCCTGCCGCGCCGGCAAGCCGGGCGGGTGGCGGGCTCGACCGCCTTCTGGCGGGGCGTCGGACGCCTCTTCGGTCTGCGGCCGGGCGACGTGCGCCGGGCGGCCGAGGCCTACCGCTGGCTGGCCGACCTGGGCTGCCTGCCGGTGCCGCGACCGCTGGCCGTCGGCCTGGGAGCGCGGGCGCACCTGGTGGTGGAGTGGCTTCCGGGCCGCATGGCCGCCTCGCTGGACGGCCTCGGCGCCGCCCTGGGCGAGGCGGTGGCCTGTCTCCACGCGCGGCGGGCGCCGGGCTGGGGGCCGCCCGGCCGCGCCTGCCAGCCGGCGGAGACGTTTCACCCGCGCCTCCTCGAGAGCCTGCGCTGGCTTGCCGGGCGGGGAAGCCCAAGGGCCGAGCCGCGCCTGGAAGAGGAGCTGAAGCAGGCGGAGGCGGCTCTCGGGCGGCTGCCTCCGCCCGCCTGGATGGCGCCGCTGCTCCTGGACTGGGACCACAGCCAGCTGGTGGCGGAGGACGGGAGGATCCTCGGCCTGGTCGACCTGGACGCGCTGGCCGTGGCTCCCCGCGAGCTGGACCTGGTGGGCTGGGAGCTGCTCCTGCCGGCCCGCGAGGCGGAGGCCTTCCGGGCGGCCTACCGGCGCAGGCTGCCCTGGCCGGAGCTGGGGGCCGTCCGACGGCCCTACCGCCTCTGGCTCCGCTGCATCGAGTTCCAGGGGCCCGTGCCGCTCGAGGCGTGGCTGGCACAGCCGGCCCGCTTCGCGGCGGCGGGGGGGTCGTGAGGGGAGGGGGCGCCGTGCCGCCCGTGGCCGTAGCGCGCGTCGAGATCAACCTGCCCGGCTCGCGCAGCCTGAAGGAGAAGCGCGCCGTCCTGAGGGCGCTCCTGGACCGCCTGCGGCGCCGTTTCAACGTTTCGGCGGCCGAGGTGGGCGTCCGGGACGCCCACCAGCTGGCCGAGATCGGGATCGCCGTGGTCAGCGACGAGGCGTCGGTGGCGCGGCGCCTGCTCGACGAGGCGGTCCACTTCCTGGAGACGAGCGTCGAGCTGGACGGTCGCGCCCGGGTGCTCCGCGTCGAGACGGGGCTCCGCTAGCCGTCAGGGGTGCGGCACGCTCTCCTCGATCATCTCGGCGATGGTCCGCGTGGAGCTGACCGTGCGCACGCCGATGCGGCGGAAGATCTCTTCGTTGCGCGGGTCGTTGACCCGGGCGATGACGTGCGTGCCCGTCTTGAAGGCGGTGGCGATGCGGGAGATGGCGTAGTTGTCCTCGTCGTGGCCGCTGACCGCGATGACCACGTCGGCCCGCTCGATACCGCCCTCGCGCAGCGTCTCGGGGTTGGTCCCGTCGCCGCAGAGCACCGCGCCGCCCAGCAGGCGGGCGAGCCACTGGGCGCGCTCGGGCTGCTTCTCGATCAGCGTCACCTCGTGGCCGCTCTGGATCAGGTCGCGGGCCAGGGCGAAGCCGACCTTGCCGCCGCCGACCACCAGCAGGTACATCCGCTCCTCCCCCTTCAACGCCCGCCGGCCTCGGGACGGGAGCCGGCCGCCTGGCCGGCGACCGAGGCCGCGCAGAGCAGCGCCTTCTGCACGCCCAGCTCCACCGGGACGATCACGTCATAGCCGAAGCGCTGGTAGATCTCGCTGCCCTCGGCGTCGTTGACGATCAGGAGGACGCGGCGGGTGCCGAGGAGGAGATGGGCCACGTCGGCCACCATCAGGTTGGCGTTGTCGTTCTCGGTGGCGGCGACGAGCAGGTCGGCCTCGGCGGCGCCCGCCCGCCGCAGGACTTCCTGGTCGAAGCCGAGCCCGGCCACCACGTGCACGCCGGGCAGCTCGGCCAGCTGCTCCAGCATGGCCGTCCGCCGGTCGACGACGGTCACCTCGTCCCCGCGCTCGGCGAAGGCGCGGGCCAGGCGTCGCCCGGTCCGCCCGCATCCGACGACGATGATCCGCATCCGATCAGAGCACCTCCGCCTCCAGCTGTCTCCGCGACCGTTCCGTGGCACGCGGCCGGATGATGATCACTTCGCAGCCTACCAGGGGCAGTTCCCGCAAGAGCCCCTCCAGCACCTCGCCGCGCTCGAAGGTCGACTCCTCGGCGACGCCCACGACGGCGATGGCCGCACGCAGGCGCCGGGCGAACTCGGCCGCCCCGTCCCAATACTGGCGGGAGGGGACCACCTGCGTCACGGGCCGCAGCTCCAGCGAGCGGAGCCCCTCGGCCAGCTCGGCCAGCATGCCGCGCTCGATCTCGTCCTGCTGGGCGGGGGGTACGCTGAGCGAGCGGGTGAAGGGGATGCGGACCAGGGCGGCGAGGATGATGTCGGCCTCCGTCGCCGCCGCCAGGCGGTGGGCCACCGCCACGGCGGCCGGTTCCGGGTGGTAGGGGTCGAGAAAGACGACGATGCGCCGGCTGCCGCCCACCCTGCCCTCCGCCTCCGCCAGGGCGCGCGGGATGGGTCTGGGCACCCGGCTCATCCAGAGGAAGTTGAGGCTGGTCAGGAGGGCGATGACCAACGCGATCAGAATGCCGGCCCAGTGCTCCGCCAGGAAGCTCACGGCTGGAAGCCCTCCGCTCTCTCCAGATGGGGGCCCGAGGCGGCCACCGCCTGCTCGTACTCCGCCAGCAGCTGGTACTCCTCGGCCGAGGCCAGGATCTCCTTCTGTTCGCCCACCCAGTCCCGCGGCAGCGTACGCAGCCCGAGTCCCGACCGCCGCCGGTAGTAGACGAAATAGACCAGCCAGCCCACCACCCAGATGGGGCCGAAGATCCGCCCTACGGCGTGCGTGTAGAGCACCTCGAAGAGGACGACCAGCACGCTGACGAAGCCGACGGCGCCCAGGACCGGGAAGAGGTAGGGCCGCCCGTCGCGGTTGCGCAGCCGCAGGTTGAGCGGCATCAGGAAGGGGCGCGGCACCTCCGGTTCCTTCCTGCGCAGCGCGATCAGCGCCATGAAGACCACCACGTACCCCAGCGTGGCGCCGAAGGCGTACATGTTCCCCAGCGTGTCCATGACGCTGGGCGTGGCGAAGGCGAAGAGAGTCCAGACCAGGCCGATCCCGGAGAAGAAGAGGATGGTCCGCACGGGCGTGAAACGGCGCGGGTCCACGTAGTCGAACCAGCTGGAGAGCAGGTTGTGGTGGCTCATGGAGTAGGTGAGCCGCGAGACGCTCATCACGCCCGAGTTGGCCGAGATGGCCAGGATGGCCGCGCCCATCACCGCGGTCAGCGGCCCGGCGATGGGGCCGATGAAGGGCATGCGCCGAGCCAGGAGCGTCACCGAGTCCTGCTCGTGACCGGCGAAGGCGTTCCAGGGCAGCGTACCGTTGGCCAGGACCGAGTAGCCGATGCTGGTGATGAAAATGGTCAGGATGAGCGTCAGGGTGCTGCGCGGCAGGATGCGCGACGGATGCCGGGTCTCCTGCGCCGCCTGGGAGATGGACTCCAGCCCGACGAAGGAGATGATGGCCAGCGACGAGCCGTACATGAACTGGTGGAGCGAGGGCATCTGGTGGGCGACCTGGCTGCCGAAGAGGCCCGGCGACCAGACGGTGACGAAACCCAGCAGGAGCAGCAGCAGGTCGATGACCATGGTGGCCAGCCCGACCATCTGGTTGAACATGTTGGACTCGCGCATGCCGCGCACGTTGATCCACATCAGCGCCGCGATGAGCGCCAGCGCCTCCAGGAGCCAGACTGCCTGAACGTGGAGACCCAGCAGGGGGACCTTGATCGAGGTCAGGTCGACACCGCTGAAGAAGGCGATGAGCGCGTTCAGGTAGCCGGTGGAGGAGACGGCGAAGAGGGCGATGTCGATGGTGTAGTCCAGGATCAGCGCGCCGCCCGTGATCAGCCCCCAGAGGTCGCCCAGGCCGCGGGTGGCGAAATACTGGCCGCCTCCCGCCACCGGGAAGGCCGCCGCCAGCTCGGTGTAGGCCAGGCCGATCAGGACGTAGACCAGCCCGGCCAGGGCGAAGGCGGCCGGAGCGGCGCCCTGGGAGGCGACCGTCACAAGGCCGAGGCCCGCGAAGATGTCCGCTCCCACGTCGGAGAAGCCCCACATGTAGGAACCCCAGACACTCACCTCGCGCCGCAGCTGCGCCGGCGCCGCCCCGGCTTCGCTTCCCTTCGCGACCGTCGCCACGCTCTCTCCAACCCCGGTCCGGATTTCTCGAGGGCTCCCGCCCGCCTTCGAGAACACGGCGATTCTAGCACCGGCCCGCGCCCCGGCAACCCCCCGGCCGGGGGAGGGACCGGCCGCTCCGGTACAATATCTCCGCGCCGGAGAGCGCGTAAAGCCTGGAGGGAGGCGAGGGCGATGGGCGCGGAAGGCGGGAGGTCGGCGCCGGGCCGGCTGCCGGAGATCTTCACGCTGCACGCCGTCTGGCGGCGCGGCCCGGAGTGGGAGAGGATCGTGGAAGGGCAGCGTGAGCGGCTGGTCGACGAGGTGGAGGCGGCGCTCGGGGCCGAGCCCGGCGTGGAGGTGCGCGGGGTCTATTCGAGCGTCGGCTTCCGGCCGGACGCCGACATCCTCTTCTGGCTCCTCGCCCCGCAGGTGGAGAGCCTGCAGAGGACGGTGGTGGCGCTGCGCCACACCACCTTCGGCCGGGCCAGCGAGCTGAGCTGGTCCTTCCTGGGCGTGGCGCGGCCGCCGCAGTTCGTCGGCGATCATCTGGCCGCCTTCCAGCGTGGCATCCCGCCCAAGCGCTACGTGCAGGTCTACCCCTTCGTGCGCACGCCGGAGTGGTACCTGCTCCCCACCGAGGAGCGCGCGCGCATGCTGCGCGAGCACGGCCGGCTGGGGGCCGAGTTCCCCGAAGTCTACACCAACAACGTCCAGGCCTTCGGTCTGGGCGACTACGAGTGGATCCTGGCCTTCGAGACCGACGACTTCTCGCAGCTGGTCGACCTGATCCGGCGCCTGCGCGAGGCCGAGGCGCGGCGCTACACCAAGCTGGACGTGCCCTTCATCCTGGGCGTGCGGAAGCCGCTGGCGGAAGCGCTGGCCGACCTGGCCTGAGGGGGGCCGGCCGGCGCGGGCGCCCCGGCGCAGGCCCCGAACCGCCCGCCGCCCCCGCGGCCGCCTCTCATCCGCCCGGCGACCACGCCAGGCGCCGGCCGAGCCCGCGCGCCTCGGCCGCCTCCACCGCCGCCTGGGCCGCGTAGAGGTCGAGCTCGGCGACGCCCACGCTCTTGAAGAAGCTGGCGCCTCGCGCCCGCCGGCCGGGCCGCGCCTCCGCCAGCAGCGCTCCCAGCGGGCGCAGCGAGGCCGGCTCCAGGAGCCCCGCCTCCACGGCGGCGATCAACTCGCCCGCCTCGGCCAGCGCAGCCTCCTCCTTCTCCACCCAGAGGCCGGCCTCGGCGGCGGCGCGGGCGGCCAGCTCCGGGGGTAGCTCGCGCATCTCGGGCGTGAAGCTGCCCACGCCGTTGACGTGCACGTCGGGCTCCAGCCAGGAGGCTTCCAGCACCGGCTCGCGCGCGGTGGTGGCGCAGACCACCAGGTCGGCGCCGCGCACGGCCTCTTCGGCCCGCGAGGCGATGCGCCAGGAGAGCCGGTCCAGCGCCCCCGGCGGCAGGAGCCTCTCCACGCGGGCGCGCAGGCGCTCCGCATGTTTGCGATGCGGGCTCCAGAGGCGGACTTCCTCCAGCTCGAGGACGGCCAGGGTGCAGGCCACCTGGTAGGCGGCCTGGGTGCCGCTTCCGATCATGGCCAGGACGCCCCGCCGCCGCGGGGCGAGGGCGCGCGCCGCGGCGGCCGCCGCCCCGCCCGTGCGCAGCCCGGTCAGCACGGTCCCGTCCAGGAGGGCGCGCGGGCTACCTGTGGCGCCGTCCAGGAGCAGGACCACCCCCTGGGTCCCCGGCAGGCCCCGCTCCGCGTTGCCCGGGACGACGGAGACCACCTTGACCGCCAGCTGGGCCGCCGAGGCGGGCATGACGAGGGCGCTTCCTCCCCCTGCCAGGCGCAGGTTGAGGCGCAGCGGCACCTCCGCCGTGCCCCGCCAGGCCTCCACCAGCGCCCGCGCCGCCGCCTCCACCGCCGCGGCCGGGGGCAGCGCCTCCCGGACGCCTTCCGCGTCCAGCCAGAGAACTTCCGTCGTCTCCACCCCCCGGCTTGCTTCTCCCGCCCCCCGTCCCGAGCCTTCCCTGGCAAGTCTTTCTCCCGGCCCACCTTGCTTGGCCGGACAGGAGAAGCGCCCGGGGTCGAAAAATCTGTAGGGCATCGGGCCGCACTTCGATTCGATTAGGAAGGGAGCGAAGACATTTGCGCGCGATCCGCAAGCTCCTCCTGGCCACGTCCCTCCCGCTCGCCCTGCTCGCGGCCGCCTGTGGCGGCGGCGGCGGGACGGCGCCCGCCGGAGGGGGCGGCAGCTCGGCGCAGGGTGGCATTCCGGCCGGGGACATCAAGATCGGCATCCAGGCCCCCCTGACGCGCGACTACGCCCTCGAGGGCCAGGGCTTCCAGAAGGCGATCCAGCTCCTGGCCGACCAGATCAACGCCCAGGGCGGCATCGACGGCCACAAGATCCAGGTCGTGGCCCAGGACGATCAGGGCACCGCCCAGCAGGCCGCGGTGGCCGCGCAGAAGCTGGTGACCGAGGGCGTGGTGGCGGTGGTGGGCGGCTACAACTCGACCGCCACCGAGGCCGCCCAGCCCATCTACAACCAGAACAAGGTGATCCAGATCACCCCGGCCTCCACGGCCGTCCAGCTGAGCCAGAAGGGTTACAAGTACTTCTTCCGCACCGCGACGCTGGACAGCGCGCAGGGCAAGTTCGCGGCCGACCTGATGGTGAAGACGCTGGGCTTCCAGAAGATCGCCCTGCTCCACGACAACTCCACCTATGCCCTGGGCCTCGCCCAGGCGACGGAGCAGGCGGTCAAGGCCGACGGCGGGCAGGTGGTCTTCTTCGACGCCATCGTCCCCGGCTCCAACGACTTCGGCGCGGTCCTCACCCGGCTGAAGGCCCAGGCGCCGCAGGCGGTCTACTTCACCGGCTACTTCTCCGACGCAGGCCTTCTGCTCAAGCAGAGCCAAGCCATCGGCCTGAAGACGCAGTGGATCGGCGGCGACGCCAACAACAACCCGCAGCTGATCCAGGTGGCGGGACCGGCGGCCGAAGGTTTCCTGGTGACGACGCCGCCGCAGCCGCAGGACCTGAAGACGCCCGAGGCGGAGCAGTTCGTCCAGCAGTACCAGCAGAAGTACGGCGAGATGCCGCCCAGTGTCTGGACCATCTCGGCGGCCGACGCCTTCCGCGTCATTGTGGACGCCATCCAGAAGACGCACTCCACCGACCCCGACAAGCTGGCGGCCTACCTGCACCAGTTGAAGGACTTCCCCGGCTTCACGGGGCCCATCAGCTTCGCCGCCAACGGCGACCGCGAAGGGACGCTGCACAAGGCCTACATCGTCAAGGACGGGAAGTTCGTTCTCTACGACAAGCAGCCGAATGAGTGACCGGACCGGGGCGGGGGTGCGATGAGCGGGTTCCTGGAGCTGCTGCTCAACGGGGTGACGCTGGGCTCGGTCTACGCGCTGGTGGCGCTGGGCTACACCATGGTCTACGGCGTCCTCCGGCTGATCAACTTCGCCCATGGTGACCTCTTCGCGCTGGGCGCCTACCTGGCCTTCAGCCTGATGACCGCCTCCGCGCTCTCCAGCCGGCTGGCCGGGCCGGGCGGGCTCGTGGTGGTGCTCCTGCTGGTGATGCTCTTCGTCGCCCTGGCGGGAGCGCTGACCGAGCGTATCGCCTACCGGCCGCTGCGCCGTTCCTCACGCCTGGCGCCGGTGGTCTCCGCGCTGGGAGTCTCCGTCTTTCTCGAGAACGCCATCATGCTGGTCTACGGGCCCGACTACCGCGTCTTCCCGCACGGCTTCCTGCCCCAGGTCGTCTGGTCATTGGGGGCCGGCGTCCACGTGGCGCTGGTCCAGCTGCTGATCATCGTGGTCTCGCTGGCGCTGATGGTGGCGCTCTACCTCTTCGTCCAGCGGACGACGGTGGGCGCCGCCATCCGCGCGGTGGCGCTCGACCACGACACGGCGCGCCTGATGGGGATCGACGTCGACCGGATCATCCTGCTCGTCTTCCTTATCGGTCCGGCGCTGGGAGGCGCGGCCGGGCTGATGGTGGGCAGCTATTACGGTCAGATCAGCTTCCAGATGGGCTGGGGCTACGGCCTCAAGGCGTTCACGGCGGCCATCATCGGCGGGATCGGGAACATTCCCGGCGCCATGGTGGGCGGCCTGCTGCTGGGCGTGCTGGAGGCGCTGGGCGCCGGCTACATCTCGTCGGCCTGGCAGGGGGCCATCACCTTTCTCGTGCTGATCCTGATCCTGATCGCCCGCCCCACCGGGCTGCTGGGCGAGCGGGTGGTGAGCAAGCTGTGAGGGGGTGGAGCCCGGACCGGTGGTGGCGGCGGGCAGCCTGGGAGGAGCGGCTCGGCCTGCCCGCCCTCCTTCTCGCGCTGGTCCTGCCCTTCGCGCTCAACGCCTACTGGACCGACGTGGTCAATATCTTCCTGCTTTACCTGACGGCGGCCATCGGCCTCGACCTGATGGTGGGCCAGGCGGGCGTCTACAACTTCGGGCAGGCGGCCTTCTACGGAATGGGCGCCTACACGGCCGCCATCCTCTCCACGCGGCTGGGGATCCCCATCCTCTGGACCGTCCCCGCGGCCGTGGCGGTGGCGGCGGGGCTGGCGGCGCTGGTCACCTGGCCGGCCATCCACCTGCGCGGCGACTACCTCCTGATCGTCACCGTGGGGATCGGCGAGATCTTCCGCATCGCGGTGGTCAACAACCCCTTCGGGCTGACGGGCGGCGCCAACGGGATCCCCGGCGTCCCCCAGCCGCAGGTGCTGGGGCACGTGCTCTCCACGCCCGCGGGGTACTACTGGGTGGCGCTGGCGGGGTGCATCCTGGCCGTGCTCTTCTGGCGGCGGGTGGTCGACTCGCCCCTGGGGCGCACGTGGCGCATGGTGCGAGAGGACGAGGAGGCGGCCACGGCCATGGGGGTCAACCCGGGCCGGGCCAAGCTGCTCGCCGTAGCCGCGGGAGCAGGCGTGGCCGGCCTGGCCGGTGCGCTCTTCGCCGGCAAGCTGACCATCGTGGCGCCCGACAGCTTCACCTTCTGGGAGTCGACGGTGCTCTTCGCCATCGTCATCCTGGGCGGCCCCGGCTCCCTGCCGGGGCTTGTGGTGGGCGCGGTGGGGATGGAGATCCTGCCGGAGTTCTTCCGGGACTTCGCCCAGTACCGGATGGTGGTCTTCGGGGCGGCCATGGTGGCCATGATGATCTTCCGGCCCCAGGGCATCTGGCCGGCGAGGCCGTGGCGCTTCCGCGGGCAGGCGGCGGAGCCCGAAGCGGAGAGGCCCGCCGCCGCCGGGCCGGGCGAGGGAGCGGGCAGGCGCGAGCGCGGCGCCGCCGGCGGCGAGCTGCTCTCCGTGGAGGGCGTGGGCAAGGCCTTCGGAGGCGTCGTGGCCGTGGACGGGGTCAGCTTCCGCCTGCGGCGCGGCGAGATCCTGGGCCTGATCGGCCCCAACGGCGCCGGCAAGACGACGCTCTTCAACCTGATCACCGGCTTCAACCGTCCCGACCGCGGCAGCATCCGCCTGGAGGGCCGGCCGGTGGAAGGGTTGCCGGCCTACCGGGTGGCGGCGCTGGGCGTCTCGCGCACCTTCCAGACGATCCGCCTCTTCCCCGGGCTGACCGTGCTGGAGAACGTGCTGGCCGGGCGCCACCGTTTCGAGGAGCAGCGCTTCTGGCAAGTGCTGCTCCGGCCCGGGCGGACGCGGGCGCTCGAGGCGCGGCAGGTGGCGCTGGCCCGACGGCTCCTGGCCGAGATGGGGCTGGAGCGCTGGGAGGGCGAGCTGGCCCGGAACCTGCCCTACGGCGACCAGCGGCGGTTGGAGATCGCCCGCGCCCTGGCGGCCGAGCCGGTGCTGCTGGTCCTGGATGAGCCGGCGGCGGGGCTGAACGAGCAGGAGAGCGCCGAGCTGATGGAAGAGCTGCAGCGCATCCGCGCGGCCGGCATCACCCTCATCCTCATCGAGCACGACATGTCGGTGGTCATGAACGTCTCCGATCGCGTCGTCTGCCTCGACCAGGGGAGGATGATCGCCGAGGGGACGCCGGCCGTGGTGCAGGCCGATCCGCGGGTGATCGAGGCCTACCTGGGGGCGCCGGAGGCCGAGCTGAGCGGGGGGGAGAGCGCGTGAGCCTGCTCGCCGTCCGCGGCCTCGCGGTCCGCTACGGGCACATCCAGGCGTTGCGCGGGGTGGACGTGGAGCTGCAGCCGGGCGAGATCGTGGCCGTCCTGGGCGCCAACGGCGCCGGCAAGACCACCCTTTTGCGGAGCATTTCCGGTCTGGTCCGGCCAGCCGAGGGGGAGGTCCGCCTGGGGGAGGAGCTGCTGGCGGCGCCGCGAGGCGGGCGCCCAGCCCACCAGATCGTCCGCCTCGGCGTCGCGCATGTGCCCGAGGGGCGGCAGGTCTTCGCCACGCTGACCGTGGACGAGAACCTGACCCTGGGCGCCTACACCCGGCGGCAGGAGCCGGCGCGCGTGGAGGCGGGGCGGCGGCGGGTCTTCGAGCTCTTCCCGCGCCTCGCCGAGCGGCGCGGCCAGCTGGCCGGCACGCTCTCCGGCGGCGAGCAGCAGATGTTGGCCATCGGCCGGGCGCTCATGGCCGAGCCGCGCATCCTCCTGCTGGACGAGCCGTCGCTGGGGCTCAGCCCTCTCCTGGTGCGGACCATCTTCCGCACCCTGCGCGAGATCAACGCCCAGGGGGTGGCGATGCTGCTGGTGGAGCAGAACGCCCGAGCAGCCTTGCAGCTGGCGCATCGCGCCTACGTCCTGGAGAACGGCCGGGTGGTGCTGGGCGGGAAGGCCGCCGAGCTGGCCCGCGACGACCGCGTTCGCCGCGCCTACCTGGGCCAGAGGGGGTAGCAGGGTCGTGGGCAGGCCGGCTTGGGCCGGGCGGCTGGCCGGCTGGGTGCTGGTCCTCCTCGCCCCGGTACTGACCGCCTTCCTGCCCAGCGGCTACCTGCTGGTCGAGCCGGGGCCCGCCCCGGCGGCAGCCACACTGGTCCACGTGGAGGAGGCCGCCCCCTCCGGGGGAGCGGCCTCCCCCTCCGCCGCCCGCGGCGATGGAACCGACTGCGGCGGGCCGAACATCCACCTGCTGACGGTGCGCGTCCGCCCTCTCCGCCTCGCCCAGCTGCCTGCTGCCTGGATGAGGCGCGGCGAGGCGAGGCTCTTGCCGGCCGAAAGGCTTCTCGGCGGCCGCTCCCTGGAGACGTACGCCGACGAGGCACGGCGGCAGATGGACGAGGCGGAGAGGAGCGCGGTGGAGGTGGCCACGGCGGCCTACGCCGGTGCGGGCCGTCCCGTCCCCGACGGCGGCGTCGCCGGGCGCTGGCGCTGGCGCGCGCCCGGCGGCCGGCTGCTGGAAATCCGCCTCTCGGACGGCGGCATCGCCGGCCCCTCGGCGGGCCTTGCCCTGGCGCTGGAGGTGGACCGGCAGATCGCTTGCCGGCTGGCGCGGATGCCCGCCAGGAGCCGAGCAGCCGGGCGGGTGGCGGTCAGCGGAAGCCTCGACGAAAGCGGGAGGGTGGGTCGCGTGGGCCAGGTGGCCCTGAAGGCGCTCTCGGCCCGCCGCCTCGGCGCTTCGCTCCTCCTCCTGCCGGCGGGGGAGACCGGGCAGGCGGAGGGCGCCTTCGGAGGGGCCGGGCGTCTGGCTGCCGTGCGCGACTTCGGCGAGGCGGCGCGGCTCCTCGGCCTTCCCGCGGCGCCCTGAGCCTCTCCGTGGCCCGGCGCGCGAGCCGCCCGCGCGGGCGGCTTCGCGGCCCCTCTCACCAGAGGTCGCGCAGGTCGACCGCGTAGAGGCGGAGCGCGTCGGCCACCAGCGACTGGGTGCCCACCACGAAGAGGCTGGCCGCGCCGGCGGCGCGGCCCCGGGCGAGCGCCTCCTCCAGTGTGGCGAAGACGGCGGCCGGGTGGCCCAGCCGGGCCGCCACGGCCCGGTCGCGCTCCAGGTCGAAGCGCAGGTGGGGGTTGCCCGCCCGCGTCAGGGCGAGCACCTCGCTCTCGGGCGCGAGCAGCGCCAGCGTGCCGGCCAGCTCCTTCCCCTGGGGCATGCCGACGATCAGCCAGCGCGGGCGCGGGGCGCGGCGGAGCGCCTCCAGGGCGGCGCTCGCGGCGAGCGGGTGGATGGCGCCGTCGACCACCACCAGCGGTCGCCGCTCCAGCACCTCCAGCCGCCCGTGCAGGCGGACGCGGGCCAGCGCGCGGCGCACCGTCCCGGCGGGCAGCGGCCCGCCGTACCAGCGCTCGGCGGCGCGGACGGCCACGGCGGCATTCTCGACCAGGAAGGGGGCCTGCCCCGGTACGACGAGCCCGGGATAGGCGGCCAGCGGCGTAAACAGGTCGAAGCGGAGCGCCTCGCCCGGCTCCCCCCCGCCGGCATGCAGGCGCCAGTGGAAGTCGCGGCCGGCCATGTCCACGGAGGCCGGCGGCCGCCCCTCCCGGCCCGCGGCGGCCTCCCGCTCCACCGCCTCCAGCACCGCCGCCTCCTGGCGGGCCAGCACCGCCGCCTCGGTCTCGGGCCGGACCACGGCCGCCTTCTGCCAGGCGACCCGATCCAGCGTCCCCCCCAGCTCCTCGCGGTGCTCCACCATGACCGGCGTCAGGACGGCCCAGCGGTGCGGCACTTGGTTGACGTCGTCGAAGCGGGCGCCGCGACCGTGCTCCAGCACCACCGCAGCGGCGCCGCGCTCGCGGAACCAGAGGAGCGCCGCCAGGAGGGCGAGACCGACCGGGCTGGCGTAGACCGGCGGACGGAGGCGGAGCGCCTCCGCCGCGGGACGGACCCGCTCGAGCAGGAGCCGGGACAGCTCCTCCGGCGCGATGGCGCGCCCGTCCAGGCGGATGCGCTCGGTGTAGTCCACCAGGTCCGGGCCGGTGAAGAGGCCGGTGCGCGCGCCCAGCGCCGCCAGCAGCGAGGCCAGGAAGCTGGCCGTCGAGCCCTTCCCCTTGCTGCCGGCCACGTTGATGACGTCCATGCCACGCTCCGGATGCCCCAGGGCCTCCAGCAGCCGGCCCGTCACCTCGGGATGGCGCGCCACCTCGTCACGGCCGGCGCCGGGCGGCGCCTCCAGCCGCGCCACCAGCGGCTTCGCCTCGAGCCAGGAGGCGTAGAGCCAGTCGAGCGCCTCCTCCAGCCCCATGCGCCACCTCCCGCCGCCTCTCGCGAGGCCTTCCCTGTCGCGCTATTCTAGACCCGCCGTGCGGGGCGCGCTTCGTTGACGCCCCCCGGGGGCGAGGCTATACTCCGCGCGGGTGGTCGGGCTGAAGATCGACGTCTCGCAGCTGCGCAGGGAGGCGCCCGGGGCGCGCGCCCACGTGGAGGGCGAGGAGCGCTGGGCGCCGGGCGAGCGGCCCGAGGGAGTGCCCGAGCTGGCGGCGGGCGTCCGCTTCTCGGTGGAGCTGGAGCACCTGCCCCACCTCATCCTGGCGCACGTCCGCGCCGAGACGGTGGCGCTCCTGGTCTGCGACCGCTGCCTGGCCGAGTTCGCCCAGCCCGTCCACCTTGAGTACGCCGAGATCTACCAGACGCCCGAGGAGCACCAGCGCTGGCCGGAGCGCGGGCAGGACGAGCTGGAGCGGCCGACCCGGCTGCTCGACCCGGCCGGCACCACCATCGACCTGGAGGAAGGCTTCCGGGAGAACCTGCTCCTGGACCTGCCGCTCAAGCGCCTCTGCCGGCCCGACTGCCGGGGCCTCTGCCCCGTCTGCGGGGCCAACCGGAACGAGGTGGACTGCGGCCACGGCGAGCCGGCCGCACGCGACGCACGCTGGGCGGCCCTGGAGAGGCTCCGCCTGCCCGGATCACCCCCGGAGGGGGAGGGGAGGGAGAAGGATGGGCAATCCTAAGCGCAGGTTCTCCAAGTCGCGCCGGGACAAGAGGGCGGCCCACTGGAAGCTGGCGGCGCCCAATCTCGTCCCCTGCCCGCACTGCCATGAGATGAAGATGCCGCACCGCGCCTGCCCCCACTGCGGCTACTACGGGGAGCGCGAGGTGGTCCGCTCGGGCGAGTGAGCCCCGCGCCCGCCACTCGGTCCCGCCGGACCCGCCGCCCAGATCGAAGCGGGTCGGGGCGGGTCGTTGTTCGGCGGGCGCTGTCATTGGGACCTGGTCTTAAGATCATGCTACAATGGCCCGGAGCGCGGAGCCGCGCCGGTGCGCGCGGCTCGAAGGAAGGTCGATGGCCGCGTTCACCCAGCAGCACCGCCGCCAGCGCCTGCGCGCGCTGCGCGAGTACCTGGAGCGGAATCCCTTCGTCACCGACGAGGAGCTGGCGCGCCACTTCCTGGTCAGCGTCCAGACCGTCCGCCTGGACCGCATGGCGCTGGGGATCCCCGAGCTGCGCCTGCGCCTGCAAGAGATGGCGCGCCGCGCCTACGAGCGGCTGCGCAGCGTCGGCCGGGGCGAGGTGGTGGGCGAGCTGGTGGAGCTGGAGCTGGGCTCCCATGCCGTCTCGCTCCTGGAGACGGACGAGGCCATGGCCTTCGAGCGCTCCCGCGTGGTGCGGGGGCAGCTGCTCTTCGCCCAGGCGGAGTCGCTCGCCCTGGCTGTCATCGACGCGCCGGCGGCGCGGACGCGCGTGGCCAACGCCAAGTTCAAGAGCGAGGTACGCGTCGGAGAGCGGGTGGTGGCCAGGGCCGAGGTGATCCGCCACCCTTCCTCCAGCGAGCACGTGGTGCTGGTGGAGAGCCGGGCCGGCCAGCGGCCGGTCTTCCGCGGCAAGTTCATGATCGTCGAAGAGCGGGGCGGGGGTGAGGCGCTTTGACAGGCGTGACCATCGGGGGGCTGGGCGTTTCGCTCCCGGAGGAGATCCGCACCAACGACGACCTGGCCGGCATGGTGGAGACGAGCCACGAGTGGATTCTGACCCGGACCGGCATCGCCGAGCGGCGCATCGCCTCCACCGCCGTGGCCACCTCGGACCTGGCCGTGGCCGCGGCGCGCCAGGCGCTGGCGCACGCGGGCGTGGGGGCGGAGGAAGTCGACCTGATCATCGTCGCCACGGTCACTCCGGACATGCCCTTCCCGGCCACGGGCTGCCTCGTGCAGGAGGCGCTGGGCGCGCGGCGCGCGGCCTGCTTCGACCTGGAGGCGGCCTGCTCCGGCTTTCTCTACGGGGTGAGCGTAGGCGCCCAGTTCATCCGCACCGGCACCTACCGCCGGGTGCTGGTCATCGGCGCGGAGACGCTCTCGCGCATCGTCGACTGGAACGACCGCGCCACCTGCGTCCTCTTCGGGGACGGCGCCGGGGCGGCGCTGCTGGAGCCGGCGCCCGAGGGCGAGGGCCTTCTGGGCATCCTCCTGGGGGCCGACGGGGCCCACGCGGACCTGATCACCCAGCCGGCCGGCGGCTCTCGCCGCCCGGCCTCGCTGGAGACGGTGCTGCAGGGCGAGCACGTCATCCGCATGAACGGACGCGAGGTCTTCCGCCTGGCGGTGCCGGCCATGGCCCGTGCCTCGGAGCGGGTGCTGGCGCAGGCGGGGCTCGGCCTGGAGGATGTCGACCTCTTCGTCCCCCACCAGGCCAACGCGCGCATCATCGACGCCGTGGGCGAGCGACTGGGCATCCCGCGCGAGCGAGTCTTCCTGAACATCGAGCGCTACGGCAACATCTCCTCGGCCTCCATCCCGGTCTCGCTCTACGATGCGGAGACCTCGGGCAGGCTGCGGCCGGGCGACGTGGTGCTGACCGCCGCCTTCGGCGCGGGCCTCACCTGGGCCGCCGCGGTCTGGCGCTGGACGGGCGCGACCGGCCAGGAGCGGGCCCTGGGGCGCGTGCGCGGCCTGCTGGAACCGGGGGCGTGGGAGCCGTGAGCGCGGTGCCGGTGGCCTGGCTCTTCCCCGGGCAGGGCGCCCAGACGGTGGGCATGGGCCGCGACCTCTGGCAGCGCTGGGCGGAGGCGCGGGAGGTCTTCGCGGCCGCCGACCGCGCCCTGGGCTGGCCGCTCACCCGCCTCTGCTTCGAGGGGCCGCAGGAGGAGCTGGACCGGACGGAGCGGACGCAGCCGGCGCTGCTGGCGGCCAGCGTGGCGGCGGCGCGGGTGCTGCGCGCCATGGGCCACCGGCCGGTGGCCGTGGCCGGGCTCAGCCTGGGCGAGTACTCGGCGCTGGTGGCGGCCGAGGCGGTCGGGCTGGAGGAGACACTCCGCCTGGTCGAGCACCGGGGCCGCTATATGCAGGAGGCCGTGCCCGAGGGCGAGGGCTCCATGGTGGCGGTGCTCGGCCTCGACCGGGAGCAGGTGGCCGCGGCCTGCCGTCAGGCCGCAGCCGGGGGCGGCGTGGTCGAGCCGGTCAACTTCAACTGCCCGGGCCAGGTGGTGATCGGCGGCGAGCGGGCGGCGGTCGAACGGGCGGTGGAGCTGCTGCGCGCGCAGGGTGCGCGGCGTCTGGTGCCCCTGCGCGTGAGCGCGCCCTTCCACTGCGCGCTGATGACGCCGGCGGCCCGGCGGCTGGAGCCGGAGCTGCGCGCGCTCGCCATCGCCCGGCCGGCGGTGCCCGTCTACCAGAACGTGGACGCCCGGGCGCGGCGGTCGCCCGCAGCCATCCGCAACGCGCTCATCCGCCAGGTGGACCACCCGGTCTACTGGGAGGAGACGCTGCGGGCCATGTGGCGGGACGGGATCCGGCACTTCGTCGAGGTGGGCCCGGGGACGGCCTTGAGCGGTTTCGTGCGGCGGACGCTGCCCGAGGCGGAGGTCAGCCACGTGGGCGAGGCGGCCGAGGCGGAAGCGTGGGCCGAGCGGATGGGGGTGGGCGGGTGAGGGAGCTGGAGGGCGCGGTGGCGCTGGTGACCGGCGCCTCGCGCGGCATCGGCCGGGCCATCGCGCTGGAACTGGCGCGGGCCGGCGCGCGGGTGGCGGTCAACTTCCGGGGCCAGGCGGAGCGCGCGGCCGAGGTGGCCGAAGAGATCGAACGGCTGGGCGGCGAGGGGCTGACGCTGCAAGGCGACGTGGCCGAGCCCGCCACGGCCGCCCGCTTGGTGGCGGCGGTCCTGGAGCGCTGGGGTCGCCTGGACGTGCTGGTCAACAATGCCGGGGTGGCCCGCGACGACCTCCTGGTGCGCATGGACGAGGAGAAGTGGCGGGAGGTGCTGGAGACGGACCTGACGGCCGTCTACCGGCTCACGCGGGCGGCGCTGCGACCCATGCTGCGGCAGCGTTCCGGACGGATTGTCAACATTGCCTCGGTGGCAGGAATCCTTGGCAACGTCGGCCAGGCGAACTATGCTGCAGCCAAGGCAGGCGTGATCGGCTTCACCCGGGCCGTGGCCCGCGAGGTGGCTTCGCGCGGGATCACGGTCAACGCCGTCGCCCCCGGGTACATCGAAACCGAGATGACTGCACCGCTGGCCGGGCGGCTGGAGGAGATGCTCCGGCAGGTTCCGCTGGGCCGGCCGGGGCGTCCGGAGGAGGTCGCCAGCGCCGTCCGCTGGCTGGCCGGTCCGGGCGCCTCCTACGTCACCGGCCAGACGCTGGCGGTGGACGGCGGAATGGCCATGCTCTGACGGGGACGGAGGGATGGTAGGGTTGGGCGGCAGCGTCCGGAACTCCGGAGGGCGGCGCCGCGTCTTCATCACGGGGGTGGGGATCGTCAGCCCTCTGGGCGGCGACCGGGAGAGCACCTGGGAGGCGCTGCTGGCGGGTCGCAGCGGGGTGGGCCCGCTGGACCGCTTCCCCAGCGAGGGGTACGGCGTCCGCATCGCCGCCCAGGTACGCGACCCGGCCGCGGAGGCGGTCGGGGAGGATCCCGAACTCGCGCGCTACGACCGTTTCATACGCTTCGCGGCGCGGGCGGCGCGCGAGGCGCTGGCGGACGCCGAGGCGCGCGGGGCACGGCCGCCGGCGCCGGAGCGGAGCGGGCTCTTTCTGGGGACGGGCCTGGGCGGCATCGAGACGCTGGGGCGCGGGGTGGCGCAAAGGCTCGGAGCGGAGGCGGACTTCGACGAGATGGAGATCCTCCGCACCTTCCCGGCCGTGACCGCGCTCCGCTTCCTGGCCGGGCGGCACGGGCTCCGCGGGCCCGCGGCCAGCTTCTCCAGCGCCTGCGCCTCCAGCGCCCACGGACTGGGGGAGGCGCTGCGCGCCCTGCGCAGGGGCGAGGCGGACCGGCTCCTGGTGGTGGGCACCGAGGCCGCCATCGTTCCGCTGGCCGTGGCCGGCTTCGCCAACATGCGCGCCCTCTCCACCAGGAACGAGGAGCCCTGGCGGGCCTCGCGGCCCTTCGACGAGGAACGGGACGGCTTCGTCATCGGCGAGGGCGCGGCGGCGCTGGTGCTGGACGGGGAGGAGCAGCTCTACGACGCGCGGCCCTATGCCGAGCTCGCGGGCTACGGCAGCAGCGAGGACGCCTTTCACCCCACGCTTCCCGACCCCGAGGGGCGGGGCGCGGAGGAAGCCATGCGGCGGGCGCTGGCCGACGCGGGCCTGGCGCCGGAGCGGATCGGCTACATCAACGCCCACGCCACCGGCACGCCGGCGGGCGACGAGGCGGAGGCCCGGGCCATCGCCGCCATCTTTGGGCGCTACACGGGCGACGACGGGAGGGCGCCCCGGGTCGGGGCGACCAAGGCCCAGACGGGCCACCTGCTGGGGGCGGCGGGTACGCTGGAGGCGGCACTGACCGCCCTGGGGCTGGAGCGCGGGGTTTTGCCCGGCACGGCCACCCTCGAGCGCCCACAGCCGGAGCTGGGTATCCGGCTCTTCCGCGACCCCGTGGCCGCGCGGCCGGAGGCCGCCCTCTCCAACAGCTTCGGCTTCGGAGGACAGAACGTGACGCTGGTCCTCGTCGCCGCGGAAGGAAACGGAGGCCCCGGCGCTTGAGAACGGCACGGCGGCTGCGAGCGGACTTCCCCGACTGGAAGCGCCTGGAGGCGATCCTGGGCTGGCCTCCCGAGCAGAGTCCGGTCTATGTGCGCGCGCTGATCCATTCCTCGTACGTCAACGAGCACCGGAACGAACGGCTCCTGACCGCCTCGGGCCGGCCGCTGCTCCACTTCGGTTCCAACGAGCGCCTGGAGTTCCTGGGCGACGCGGTCCTGGAGCTGGTGGTGAGCGAGGAGCTTTTCCGGCGCTACCCGGACTGGCCCGAAGGAGAGTTGACCAAGCTGCGCGCGGCCGTGGTCTCCAGCGAGAGCCTGGCCCGCACCGCGGCGGAGATCGGCCTGGGCGAGCTGCTGCTCCTGGGGCGCGGCGAGGCGCTGAGCGGCGGCAAGACGCGGCCGAGCCTGCTGGAGGACGCCTTCGAGGCACTCTGCGGCGCCATCTACCTGGTGGAGGGCGAGCGCGGCCTGGAGCGAGCCCGCTCCTTCATCCTCCGCCACCTCGGCCCCCAGATCGAGCAGGCGGCGCGCGGCGGCGGGCTGCGCGACGCCAAGAACCGCCTGCAGGAGTGGGCGCAGCGCCAGGGGCTGACGGTCAACTATCGTCTCGTCGCCACCCGCGGCCCCGACCACGCCAAGGAGTTCGAGGTGGAGGTGGAGCTGGGAGGCCGGGTCCTGGGGCGGGGGATCGGCCATTCTAAGAAGGATGCCGAGCTCTTCGCCGCGCAGCAGGCGCTCCTGGCGGTGGGCGTCGGGGCGGACGGCCACGGCCGGGCGGGCGGATGGCTCCGCCCGGCCGAGCGGCCCGGCTGAGGGGCCGGGCCGCTCGGCCGGGCCGCGGGCGAGGCGTGGAGGTTCCTGTTGAAAGTCGCCGAGGCGGCGGTGGAGGCCGACAGAAAGCAAAGCTTGACCGGCAGGGTTTCCCGGAAAGGCGCCGAATCACCCGATACCAATCGCAGCTGGGCCGGTGCTCTGGATTGGTGCCTCTTGACTTGACGGCAGGGATCGTGCCTCAGAGGAGGGACTGACTCCATGGAGGTACTCAAGGTTTCGGCGCAGTCCAGCCCGAAGTCGGTGGCCGGAGCGCTGGCTGCGGTGCTCCGCGAGAACGGCTCCGCGGAGGTGCAGGCGGTGGGAGCCGGCGCGGTCAACCAGGCGGTGAAGGCGATCGCCATCGCGCGGGGCTTCGTCGCCCCCAATGGCATCGATCTGGTGGCCATCCCCGCCTTCGCCGAGATCAACATCGACGGGGAGGAGCGGACGGCGATCAAGTTCATCGTGGCGCCCCGCTAGGAGCCTGTGCGAGTAATCCCGCCCAGGCCGGCAGGAGTTCGGCTCCTGGCGCTTAATGGGAGCCCTATGGAGAAGACA